>JALTGJ010000318.1 GCA_027077185.1 Spirochaetales bacterium
CTGCTATCCTTGATAAAATTAATTATTTTTTCCCTTGTTTCTCTTGGCGGGGTAGGTGTTGCCACAGCAAGAATTGTAAAATTACTGCCTTTTAGTTTCTGATGAAGGCTTTCCAAAGATGGCATTTCTGCCCTGCAGGGGGGACACCATGTTGCCCACAGATTTAAGAGGACAACTTTTCCTTTTAAATCTTTTAAACTAATTGCATTCCCATCGAGATCTGTTCCGCTGAAATCAGGAGCTGCCATTGAATCTTGAGGGATCCCAAATCCTGCTTTCCAAAGTTTTTCCTGGACCGGAGACATTTTTGGTGCATCCTGGGCTGGAATAAAAGTGACTGTCAGAGCAAATAAACTCAGTATTAATATTATCTTTTTCATAGTAAAGAAGATATATATATATTATTAAATTGGCAAGCATTAATACGATTTTTTCCCTTTTTCATTCTCCGTTTTATCCTATTGTCCCGCTAAGCATAAGAACTGTAAAGTTATACAATCCATGAGCAATCGCAATACTGTGCAGCCGGCGATTTTTTACAAATATTACAGAAAGAAATATTCCAATGGCGAATGTTCCAAAAAAACCACCAAGACCCTGATATATATGGCCCAGACCAAAAATTAATGATATCCCTGTAATAATATATTTTTCCTTCCCTGGAACATTGAATTCTGTTAGCAGGTAACTTCTAAAAAAAAGCTCTTCACTATAACCTGTTGCCATACATGTTAAAAATATTAAAGGTGTTAGAATCCTATTGTCGAACTTCCAAAGGGGTAATTTATCGGAAATACTATACATTGAACCTGATATAAGGGATGTTACAAGATATGATAACATTCCGGTTAACATTACTAATACAAAAATTCCGAGTAAATAGATAAGACTATTCCTAATGTCTTTTGTATTAATTTTATCCAGGCCGTAAAGGTATTTTTGAGAAGGCTTTTTTTTACCGATCAAGTATAAAACAAGCATTATCTGGGGGATTACTGTAATTAGATACATTAGATTAAACCATGGAGAATTAAAAACTGACCCATCCATAACTTTGGTTTGACTTATAAAACCAGGTAAAAAAAAGATCATAAACAGGATTATTGGCTCTTTTTTGTCAGTAAAATCAATTTTTTTTGCAATCTCTTGAAAAAACATGTTTTATTTGCTCCGGTATTGGTGTATTATTACGCTATATATTGCATTGTAAACTGTAGTTTTATAAGTTTATAGAAAAAGAATAATAAAAAGAAGAAGGAAATCGATAATAATACTATGATTCCAATGATTATTTTATTTGTGTTACTGCTTATTGTTGTTACCTTTATTATCCTGTTAAGAAGAGCAGGGGGCGGTTATTTCCCCTGGATACATTTTTATGCAAAGGGGAAGGAGGCCGGATTCTCCTTTAGTGAGGTAAACTTATTAAGGAAGGTTGCAGTGGAAGGCCGGCTTAAAAACCCCACTTCACTATTCTGGTCAATAAAACAGCTTGACAGATCTATACGGGGGACAATAATCAGATTTAAATCTGAAGGTGTTCTTGATGAATTAAACAATATGGTTTTTCTGTCTAAGCTTTTTGATTTTAGAAAGGCCGTTGAGTTAAAACTTCCCAAATATACAATAGGCCTCAAAACTACAAGAAAAATAACAAAAATGCAGTTTATGAAAATATCATTACCCGGGGTAGGTGTTTATATTTCACAGGTTGTTGAAAACCAACGCAGGTATATTGCTATAACTTATCCGGAAGGTCCTAAATTACCTCCTGGTTATGAATTTAAGGGAGAAAAATTACATATTTATTTTTGGCGTAAAGATGATGCAGGTTATGTGTTTGAGTCCAAAGTTCTTGAAGACCATATGGATCGTAAAGTCCCTATACTCTATATATCGCATTCTGATTCCATTATACGCAGTCAGAAAAGAAATTCAATAAGAGTGGATATAAATGCTCCTGCAGAGCTGTTCCCTCTGAGAGTTATTGGTCAGGCTTCTGAGGAACTGGAAGGGAAAAGGGGTATACGATGCCGTCTTCAGGATTTGTCAGAAGATGGTGCAGCTTTGTTAATAGGCGGACATGGTAAGGTAGGCATGAATGTCAAAATACAGTTTAAACTGTCTGATTCCCAGCTTGTTATGTGTGGAGTTGTAAAGGGTGTTAGTTTTCAGAAAAATAAAAATACTTCTATAATACATATCCAGGCTGTTCCTCTATCCGAAAGGACAAAAAATAGAATACTTGCTTATGTGTATAACCTGTTTGGAGAAAGAAACCCTAACAATGCAAAAAATTCTTCTGCTGTGCTTGAAGGTTGGTAAAAGCTATGGGAGCAGTGACATGAAGAAAATCCTGTTTATTTCCGTAATATTGTTATTCTCTGCAGTTTTTGTATTTTCCGGGGATTTTGATCCGGTTTTAGCGGCCATGCAGAAAAACTTTGCCAGAGGTTCGCTTTCAACCAAGATACAGGTACTTCAGGATTCAGAAAATTATCCTGATGTTGATATGAGCAAGCTGTATGGACAGGCTCTTCAATTTATTGTTGATAATTCAGAAAATCTGGATTCTGATACTGTGGCAAAGGAGCTCACTATATTGGCAGTCCGTTTATCAGGACTGAATGGATACAATGAATCTTCCTCTGTATTGTGGCAATTGTTTAATATTTATAAAGATGATCAGGTAAGAATTGAAATTTTAAGTGCTTTATCCGGTCTTACTCCTGATTCGGAAGTGGTAGGAAGTTTGAATAAATGGCTTAAACAGCAAAATGATAATTTTAATTCCAATCTACAGGTTTCTGCCAAAGTAGTTTCGGAGGCAGTTGTTACCCTTGGTAAGCTTGGGGACAGTTCTTCTTTTCCTATTGTTTTTAGCGTTTCCTCAACCAATTATTCTGAAGATATAACATATAAAGCAAATCAGGCTTTGAAAAATCTGGAAGGAAGTTACAGCCAGTCTTTGGTAAAAGTCATACAAAACAATTCACCTAAAGATAAAAATTTAGCGTTTAAACTTGCTGTTGCTGACAATGAGATGCAAATTGAAGAAAAAGGTAATCTTTTTAAAATTGCTCTGGATGTTGGATTGCATACTGTAATAGAAGATAAAGAGGGACAGAAACAATTACATGAACTTAGAAATAGTGCTATCCGTCAGTTGTCTCAACTTAAATGGGCTGACGCTTCTGACCTTATAATAGAGCATTTTGATAAAACAATTATTGAATATAAAAGTGGTGAATCTCCCAAATCCAGTGTTCTGGAAGCAATAATATGTCTTGGTTCTGTTGGAACTCATGAAGCAGCAGAGCGTTTAACCCAATACTTAGGTAGTATGAATACAAGTTTGGAAAACGGGCAGAAAATTGATTTGGATATCTCACTGGCGGTAATGAATAATATTGGCCTGATTGGAGATAATATAGCATTTGATGATCTTCTCTATTCAGGTTATCTTGATTACCCTGATACTGTGAAAAAAGCAGCCAGAGAGGCTCTTAATAATCTTACAAACAGATAGTTCTGTTTTTCTGCCCACAGAAAAAATATTTGATATTGCATTGGTTCTTCCTTCAGTTTTATCTCTTTTAACTGTTATACCCCTTCCTGTCCGTATCAATTGTATGTTTATTTGTATTTTATTATCTTCTTCTTTTGCTCTTTCAATTTCAGTTTTTTCTTCCGGAAAACTTAAAATTATTGGAAAAATTGCTGTGATGCTTACAATTTCTTCTCTTATTGGAGTTTTTATTCTACAGAAACTGTCCCCTGTTTCTATTTCTTCCGGACAGAATAATAAAAATGTAATAGAGCTTACTGGGAGAATTATGAAGGATTCCAGAGAGATAAGTGGCGGGTTTAATATTTTCCCTGTGAAAATATTATATTCTGAGAATTTAAACTCAACTTCTACAAGTTCTTCGGGTAAATTAACTATTGCCTCAAAAATAGTTGTTTATAAAGGGCAAACAATAAATATAGCAAAAGTGAATCTGCTGTCCATTGGTAATTCCACTGGTTTTATTGACAGGAAAAAAATTACTCTGTTAGGTCCTGAAAAAACGTGGTATGCAAAAATTTTAATTAAAAGGAAAAAAATACTTAAGCAACTTAAACTTGAAATTAACCGTATGCATAAAGATACCGCAATTTTATTTACGGCCCTTTTTACAGGATATAAAATAAACCCGAACAGTGAATTATTTCTGTCTTTCCGAAGAGCCGGTGCTTCCCATATTCTTGCTTTATCCGGTATGCATCTTGGTATACTATCATTTGGCATCATTTTTCTGCTAAAATTTATTACAGCTAAAAAAATGAGGTTTCTAATTACAGTTTTAACAATTCTATTCTATGTTTTTTTAACCGATTCCGGTCCTTCTTTAACAAGAGCAGCTATATTTTTGATAATTATAGGAATTTTTGTTATTATCGGTATACGAACAGACATATTCCATATACTTGTGTTGTGTTTTATTGTGCAGATAATTATAGCTCCGGAAAGCTCTTACAGTCTTTCTTTTCAGTTGTCCTATACGGCCATAAGTGGAATTATTCTTATAGGCAACAAAATACACAATAGAATACCAGGAGTACTTCCTTCTCCAATTCGTTCAATTCTTTCGGCTTCAATTGCAGCACAAATTTTTACAGCTCCTCTTATTTTATATTATTTTGGTGTTGTCTATCCTGTTGGAATAGTTTCCGGGATATTTCTTGTTCCATTGGTTACAATATTTATCTGGACAGGAATTTTTAGTTTATTGCCCTTCCCCTGGTTAATACAAAAAATTCTATTTAGAATAATGGATATTCTCTATATATTAATATCGGATAGTGCAGATTTTTTTTCACAATTTCCATTTTTAGTTTTGAAATCTGCAATTTACTTTTTTATATTGTTTTTAAGTTTATATTTTGTCTTTTTTATGGTTAGAAATATGTTTAGGTCTTATACCCTGGCAGGAAGTTTGTTGCCGCCATGGGTACAGCGCAAGAATCATCTGCAGCCTAAGCCTTGACGGTTTACTTTTTTTTGGAGTACTCTCCTGACAGTTATGAAATTAATACAAAATTATGATTCGGTCTCCGAAATACAGGCGGTGTTAAGTGCAAATGAACTGAATATGTCTAAAAGGTTTGGACAGAATTTTCTAATTTCTTCATCAGCACGTTCAAAAATAATTAATGCTTTGGAGTTAAATGCACAATCCAGGGTTTGGGAAATTGGACCCGGTCTTGGTGCTATGACCCATATGGTTCTTGAAGTTACGAAAAATCTTATAGTTTTTGAGATTGATTATGGTTTTATTCGATATCTTGAGAATGCATTTTCTTCCTTTGATGGGTTAAAAATAATTAGTGGTGATTTTGTTAAAACATTTGAGTCTGTATTGGAGCAGTGGGAGAAGCCGGATATTATTCTGGGTAATCTTCCTTATAATTCAGCATCAGCAATTATTTCAAGCTTAATTGAAAAGCATTGTATTCCTGCTCTAATGGTAATAACTGTCCAGAAAGAAATGGGACAAAGAATGATTTCTCCCCCGGGATCAAAAAATTATTCTTCATTTTCCATGCTTTGTCAGTATGCTTTTAATATAAAGAATCTGGGAGATTTGAGACCCGGCTCGTTTTATCCTTCACCGGATGTCAATTCCACTATTTTGAAGTTAACTCCCCACAATCTGTATCCCGGCATAAATTCTTTTTTGTATTTTAAGATAATACGTGATCTTTTCCAGTCACGAAGGAAAAAGATAAAGAATAATCTTTCAAGAGGATGGATTGGAGATCATTTTACATGGGAGCTTGTTGAAAAATCACTTGTTTCAGCAGGTATAAGCCCGGATGACAGAGCAGAAAATATACCCGTTGGAAAAATCGTCAGACTTGCAGCAATTTTAGACGGTACAGAAGATAATTAAATTTTACGTAACCACACCTAATTAAGTTGCAATTTATGCTGTTTTGCATAATAATTCATAGTTATAGATTAAGTCTGGTCGTTTGCGAGCTCACTGCTCGCCTATGCCACCCAAGGAGATTTATATGAAATTCAAATTAGTATTAAAAACTCTTATTCCCGTTTTTATTATATCTGTTTTTTTTACAGCATGTGCCACAGGCCCTAAACCTTTAGAATCGTCAGTTGTTGAAGCTGCGACCACTCCTATGGTTGAACAGGTAAAAAATGAACCGGTTAAAATTGTTACAACGGTTTTTTATCCCGTTAAGGAGGAATCTTATTTTGGAGATGGGACCAAAGATGAGTATAGAATTTTTACTTATAATGATGATGGAACATTGTTATTGAAAGAGGAACTGTTTAGTTCTGATGATCAGCTTCAGGAATCAATTGTTAGTGAATATTCCAGCTCAGAATTGTACATAAGAAGGTTTTATGGTTCTGATGGTAAGTTAAAATCCTATGAGAAGATTGCAGTGGATTCTGAAGGTAATATTTTAAAGAATGAAAAATATGATAATAAAGATAAACTTCAGTCAATATCAGCATATGAATATAAGGATGGGCAAAAGACTTCCTGGAAAGTTTACAATTCTACCAATAGTCTTCTTAGTACGACAAATTATCTGTATACAGGTAATTTACTTACCAGAATAGAAAGTCTTAGTCCCGGGGGGGATCTGGAGGAGTACTTTGTTCTAAAATATAATTCAGACGGATTGTTGGTGGAAAATACTCATTTTAATACAGATGGTAAAATTGAAGATTCAAAGACTTTTAAATATAAAGATGGTTTTCTCTCCATGGAAGAACAGCACAGAAAGAATGGATCTGTTTCCCGAAAAGTTATGTACCAGAATGATGAAAATGGAAATCATGTCGAAACTGTATTTATGGATGCAGGTGATAATGTCCAGGAGCGTTTGGTAAGAGTTTATGAAAGTAGAGAAGAGATTAGCTATGAAAAATAAATTACTTAAGTTTATATCTATTACTACAGTACTAATTCTTGTTGCTTCTGCCTTACCCGCTAATGAGGTATCCGCAGTGTGGACAAGATTGTTTAGACGAGCTGGAAGTTTATCACAAAAGTCTTCCATTATGGCAAATATTGTAGAACAGCACAATCGGGATATGGTTCCTGTTTTAATGGAGGCTTTAGCGGAGCAGGTAGGCGGACTTGAAAATACCGGGGATGTTACTGCCAGGTTTGAGACTGCAGATTATACAAAAATGATTGTAAAAGAACTGGGCAGGTTAAAAGCAAATGAAGCTGCACCTCTTATTATACAGATTGTAGAAAATACGGATGAACCTTTTTTAAAAGGTGAAGCAATAATAGCTCTTGGAAAGATAGGCGCCAGACAGTATACAGATAAATTGAATATTATGCTTCGGAATTTAAATTTTAATTTAGGTGATATCCAGGATCAGCGAAAAAATGAAATTGTTGCTTATTCACTTGTACTTGCTTTAGAGAGGCTTAAGCAGCCGGAAAGTTACTCCCCCTTATTTTTTGCATCTACAGGGTGGTATTCTTCGGGAAGTGGTGTAAGAGCAAAGGCCAGTGAGGCTATGCATAATATTCTTGATGATCCAACAGATCAGCTTATGAAGATTCTTGTTGAAAATAAAGCTTATGATATTAAACTTGCAGCCTTATCAGCCGGTTCCAGGTCCAAAGCGAGTGCTGAAAATAAATCTGGCCTTGCCGTTGCTGCACTAAAGCAGGGGCTTCTGGCATCCCCAAAAAATCCAACCGAATCTATCCAGTTAAAACGACTGCGTGTTTTGGCTTTAAACCTTCTGGAATCCTCTTCTTCCAAACCTGCAGAGGCTATTCCTTATATGGCAAAAATGCTGGTTCAGTACAGGACTGACCGCTTGTATGATATTGATGAAATGATAGATTTATTTGAAGCTTTTGGTACATTCCCCAGTGATGAAAGTGTTAAGGCTCAAATAGAGTTTTTGGCATATTTAACGGATAGAAAAGAAAGTGGAAGGGTGATTGATCTAAGAATTTCCAAGTCCTCAATTATTGCTATTGGTAATACCGGGAATCCATTGGGTTTTGAGCAATTAACAAATGTTGAATATTCTGACTCCTGGGAAAATTCAGTAAAACGTGAAGCAAAAAACGCACTAACTAAATTAAAGAAATAAAACCCACGTAGAGACGCCCATGTAAAGACGCCCACGTAGAGACGCCCTAATAGGGCGTCTCTACGTGGGCGTCTTTACGTGGGTTATGCCTGTATAAGTGTCATTGCGGATGTAACAATAATGTCTTCGATACTGCATCCTCTGGATAGGTCACTGACAGGCTTTGCAAATCCCTGGAGTATTGGTCCCCATGCATCCGCTCCTGCAAGCCTCTGGGTTAATTTATAACCAATATTTCCGGACTGAAGATCGGGAAAAATAAGGACATTGGCTTTTCCTGCGACTTTTGATCCTGGTGCCTTTTTTTCCCCTATAGCCCCTACAATTGCTGCATCCAGCTGAAGTTCCCCGTCAATATTAATATCCGGCCGTTTATTTTTTACA
>JALTGJ010000319.1 GCA_027077185.1 Spirochaetales bacterium
CCTCATTTTCTACTTCAAAAATACTTCTTCTCTAATATATTAACAGTAGACTGGCGAAAATAAAGATAAAATGGGCGTCTGGTCGCAAGCAAGCTTGCTTGGTCGGGACTTTATCCCTGCTCGGCTATGCAAGCTCTGCTGCTCGACCATGCGTCCTGGGACACGAAGTGTCGGGGACCCATTATTAGTCGAAAAAGCCAAAAACAAGTCGAATTTATAACTCAAAAGCTTGATTGCTCTACTTATAATGTATATACTTAGTATATCCTATGAAGTAATGGAGGTTGATATGGTTCTTACAATCAATAAGTGGGGAAACAGTCAGGGGATTCGACTACCAAAAGACCTAATGAATAAACTCCATATAAAAGTTGGGATGACCTTAAATTTAGAAGTCCTAAATGGCAAAATTATTATAGAACCTGTAACACCGGAAAAAGTATATAATATTCATGATCTGGTTCGTGAAATTGAGCCACAATATAAAAAAAATGAGGTAGATTGGGGAAAACCGGAAGGTAATGAAATATGGTAAAAGAGAATTTCATTCCGGCAAAAGGGAATATAATCAAACTTAGCTTTGATCCACAATCCGGACACGAACAGAAAGGCTGGCGACCTGGTCTTGTTTTAAGCAATTATACCTTTAATAATGCAACAGGTTTTGCTCTTGTATGTCCTATTACAAATACAATACGGAACTATCCCTTTCATGTTTTGCTACCAAAAGATTTAGATGTAACAGGTGTTGTTATGGTAGAGCAGGTCAAATCATTAGATTATTCAAAAAGAAATGCAAGATATATTACGCAAATACCTCATGATTTAATGAAAGAAGTAATGGCAATTCATGCTGCAATATTTAAGGAAGATTAATTTGAAATTTATTTCAAAGTTAAAAGAAAAGGCTAAATCACTTAAAAAAGAGATCCTGGCCTTATATTATGCCTATAAAGATCCACAATTATCCCTCCTGCCAAAAATATTAATTATTTGCACAGTAGCATACGCCTTAAGCCCAATTGATCTTATTCCGGATTTTATTCCGATACTTGGTTATCTGGATGATCTGATTATTCTTCCTCTGCTGATTTCTATATCTATAAAACTAATTCCTGTGGAAATTATGGAAGTATCCAGAGAAAAAGCAGAAAACAATAATCAGCATCTTAAATCCAATAAACTGGTGGGAGCAATCTTTATTACTGTCTGGATTATAATTCTAATAGTAATAGCAAAAATGATTATAAATATGTTTATCTAATCTATGCTTTTAAAGTAGAATAAGAAATGGATGAACCAATAGATATATATAATGGAAAAAATGAAGCTCTGAATATTATTAAAATGAGATCTGAAGCCCATAAGCAGGGTCTCTGGCACAGATCTGCTCACATTTGGGTATACAATGACAATTCAGAAATACTTCTCCAGCTACGCTCATCCGGTAAGGTTATATTCCCGGATAAATGGGATGTATCAGCTGCCGGACATATTGGAGCAGGAGAAAAACCCCTGGAATCTGCTCTTAGAGAGCTGAAAGAAGAAATTGGTATTACAGCAAATAGTGAAGATCTTAAATTCTACAAAATTATTAAACATAGTTCCAGATTTAAAAATTTAAAGGATAATGAATTCCATTATGTATACTTTTTTGAGTTTAACAGCGATATAGACAATCTGAAAATTCAAAAAGAAGAAGTAAGTAAAATCAGATTTTGTCATATAGATACATTAAAAAATGAACTTACTGAAAGCCACAAAAATTTTGTTCCCCATGGAAAGTACTGGTTAGATATAATATCTGAGGTATGCACAAGAGGAATAAACAGATAAAAGACAAATCCAATGTATATTTTGTTGGAATTTTGTCTAAGCTTGGTTATTTTACAATAGTAGTAGGAATAAGAAGACAGGAGATATTAAAATATGCTGGTACCCGAACAGAAAATACTATTAGATATAGATTCAAGAGCATGGGAGCACCCTGCAGATAAGGCGGCTTTAACAACCCTCAGGCAAATTCCCGGATTTGATGAAATAATAAAGACTGTTTTTAGCCTTACAACAGAAAAATCCATCCGGCTTCTGCATCTTTCATCTTCCATACGGACTTCAGAAAATCAATTTCCCATACTTCACCAGCAAATAAGAAAAATTGCTGCTATTTTTGACTGGGAGTATATACCGGAAGTATATGTAACCCGAAGCCCATTCTTTAATGCAGGTGTATACGGTGTTAAAGAGCCCTTCATTGTAATTAACAGTCAGCTGGTTAATTCACTTAATAATGACGAACTGATGTGTGTCCTGGCCCATGAGATGGGACATCTTATAAGCGGCCACTCACTCTATAAAACACTGCTTTGGTTAATGGTGAATATTTCTTTTACCGCTCTCCCGGTTTCAGACATCCTGGTTATGCCCATAATTGCTGCATTAAAGGAATGGGACAGGAAAAGTGAACTTTCTGCCGACAGGGCAGGCCTGCTGGCAGTTCAAAAGGAAGATCCCAGTTATTCTGTATTAATGCGTATGGCCGGAGGTGATAAACCTTCAGAACTTAATATGAATGATTTTTTTCTCCAGGCTGATGAGTATGAAAACAACAGCAATTTACTGGATGGTATACATAAGGTTCTTAATACTGTATGGGCTTCCCATCCCTTTCCGGTTATTCGATTAACAGAACTTAGAAACTGGATTGCAGCAGGAGAATATTCAAAGATTATTTCCGGAAACTATCCAAAAAGAACCGGGAAACAGAACAATACTGCTGAGGATATAAAAAACAGTTTTAAATACTACCAGAGCGAAACTGAAAAAGGAGCAGATCCGGTTTTACAGGCCGTCAGGAACCTGG
>JALTGJ010000320.1 GCA_027077185.1 Spirochaetales bacterium
GTTATTCTTGTTGAGCAGAATGCAAAAATGGCTTTAAGGATATCAGACAGAGGATATGTACTTGAGACAGGAAGTGTTGCGATTGAGGACGAATCAAAAAATCTTCTTCATAATGATTATGTAAGGAAATCCTATCTTGGTGGTTAGAGTATGAAAAGTCGGACATTTATGGGGATATTTTATGAGTGCTAAAAAATATGACATGCTAATTAAAAATGGTTTAGTGGTGATGGAATATAATGTGGTTAAATTAGATATTATTATTAATGGAGGAAAGGTAGCAGGTCTTTTAACAGATACCGATGATGAAGATTTTGAACAGATTATAAATGCTGAGGGATTGCTTGTTCTTCCGGGTCTGGTCGACTCTCATGTTCATATTAATGAACCTGGAAACGAGGAATGGGAGGGCTTTACAACAGGCAGCAGGAGTGCAGCTGCCGGCGGAATAACTACAATAATCGATATGCCTTTGAATTCAATCCCATGTACGCTCAGTAAAGAAGCTCTAAAGGTGAAAATTGAGGCAGGAGAAAAGAATTCAATTGTTGATTTTGCATTATGGGGAGGAGCAACACCCGATAATTTTGACAACCTTGAAGAACTAAATTCCGGGAGTGTTGCTGCTTTTAAATCTTTTCTCTGTAATTCCGGACTCGATGAGTTTAAAGGGATTAACGATGGGGAACTGATTGAACTTTTAGTCAGAATGAAAGAGATGGGAAGTATGTTGGGAGTTCATGCTGAAAATGAATCAATGGTCCACTTCTTAACCGAAAAACTGAAGAGGGATGGACGTCTGGATCGAAAAGCCTTTTTAGAGTCCAGACCTCCGGAAGTTGAAGAAGAGGCAGTAAATAGAGCTCTCTTTTTGAAAAAGAATGTTAGTGGTGCCGGTCGACTTCATTTTCTGCATACAAGTCTTGCAAGTAATATCGAAGCAATTTATCAGGCAAAACTGATTAACAGTGATATTACAGTTGAAACATGTCCTCACTATCTTAGTTTATCTGATAATGATTTCATTTCCATTGGACCTTATGCAAAATGTGCACCCGCATTGCGAAGTACTGAGGAAATAGAAAAAATGTGGGAGTGTATTAAGAACGGAATGATAGATGTCATAGGTTCTGATCATTCACCCAGTAAAATTGAAGATAAAGATAGGGGTAATTCTAATATCTGGAAAGCCTGGGGTGGAATTAGCGGTATACAGACAATGCTTTCAACCATTTTTACAGAAGGTACAAAAAAGAGGGGAATATCATTACCTCTTTTAATAAGTATGATGACTTCAGCTCCGGCAAAACTATTTGGACTTTATCCGGATAAAGGAGTTATTCAACTACATTCGGATGCAGATATTGTCCTGATGGATCCGGGGAGAAAGTGGACAGTTACTAAAGAAAATCTTTATTCCAAAAATAAGCACTCTCCCTTCCTTGGGAAAGAACTCTATGGAGTGGTTACCATGACAATCTTAAGAGGCAAAATTATTTACAGAAATGAAAAATTTGATCAACAACCAGGATATGGAAAATTTATTGCCAGCAGGAGGATGGATAATGAAAATTCTGGCTATTAATCCAAATACATCATTAGGGTTCAATGAATCATTAAGTGAAACAGCAGAGAAATATGCTTTGAAGTCAACAACTGTAAAAGTGGTTTCGCCTGACTCAGGACCAAAATCTATCGAGGGTGCTTTTGACGAAGCTTTAAGTATATTGGGTACAATGAAAATTTTTAGTGATCTGGAAAAAGATTATGATGGATTTATTATAGCATGTTATAGCGATCATTTAGCTGTTTCTGCTATTCGTGAAATAACTGATAAACCTGTACTTGGAATTGCCGAAGCATCAATTAATATTGCATGTTCACTTGGAGGAAAGTTCAGTATCGTAACTACGAATGACAGATGGAAACCTCTTTTGCAGGATGCCGTAGAAAAGTATGGAGTCGCATCAAGATGTGCTTCTGTAAGAACAACCGGCATGCGTGTTTCAGAACTTGAAGAACTGGATGAAAACAGAGTGCGAAAATTAATTGAAGATGAAATACGGAAAGCGATTGAAGAAGATGATGCTGAAGTAATTTGTCTTGGGTGTGCAGGCATGACTGGATTTGACAAGGAGCTCCAGAAAAAGGCAGGAGTACCTGTCCTGGATGGCTTTGTTTGTGCTGTGAAGCTTTTGGAACTCTACGATCAATATGAAATTTCTCATAGCAAAAGAAAATTATATTCAACTCCTTCAACTAAGGAGCTCACAGGTTTGTCTAAAGACTTTATGTCTTTTTATGGAAAATAAAAATGAAAGGAGAACGTATGAAGAAAAAATTTATTCCCAATATGTCAGATATTACGAGCAGCTGTCGTGCAGTTACGCATCCTGGATCTTACAGTATCTTACCTGAGGGTAATAGAGTAGATAGTATTCTTCCGGGTTTTGTAAATACTGTTTCGAAGGTATTAGTTACACCGGCAATGGGTGCAAAAATTGTCCAGCATGAATTGATTATGCAGCCTGGTGGTTACAGTCCAGATCCTATTAAAGATGCCTTTGAGCATTTTGTATATGTTTTAGAAGGAAATTTGCTCATGACAATTGATGGTAAGGAAAACAAGCTTGAAAAAGGCGGATTTGTGTTTTTGCCGGAGGATGTCGATTTCAGTTTTAAGAATACAGATGATAAACCAAACCAATTGTTCTGGACAAAAAAGAGATTTCAGCCAAGTGGCAATTTAAAACCAAAAATGATTATTAGTAATGAGAAAGAGGTAGAAGCATATCCTGAAGATACTTATGTTGAAAAACATCTAATCCCATATGATACTGATTCATCATATGATATGGCTTTTAATTTACTTATTTTTGACGTAGGTGTTTATTTCAGCTATGTAGAAAGTCACATTATGGAGCACGGTCTATATATGCTGGATGGTAGTGGAATCTACTGGTTAAATGGAGATTATATTGAAGTTCAAAA
The DNA here is from genome assembly GCA_027077185.1 of Spirochaetales bacterium. Next base: position 2,992 of record JALTGJ010000320.1, read on the forward strand.
GAATGATTACATCTATATGGCTCCTTATGTCCCCCAGTTTTTCTATGCTACTGGCTGGGAAACTCCAAGATATCTACTCTATAAAGATATAAATCGCGATTATGATACAGAACTATAAATTACTATAATAAAGGAAGAAATATGAAAGCAGAAATAAGATCGGTTAAGAAGATGGTAGATGATATTGGTTTTGTAGGACAAAATTTGATATCCATAAATGATCTTACAAATGAACAACTTTATAAATTATTTGAATTGGCATATATGCTGGAGCCCTGGAATAGAACGAAACTGAATTTTCTTTCTGAAGACCTAATGACTTTACTTTTTTTTCAGCCAAGCACACGCACCAGAATGAGTTTTGAAACTGCCATGAAACGGCTAGGTGGTATGGTTATTACAGAAACATCTCCTCTGGTATCGTCCTCGGCAGCTAAAGAAGAGTCACTGAATGATACTATGAAAGTAATATCAAAATATTCAAATCTTATTGTTCTTCGTCATCCGGATGAAAAAGAAGCTATGGAAGCTGTTACATATGCAGATTGCCCGGTTATTAGTGGAGGGTTTGGGCATTATGAGCATCCAACTCAATCATTGACTGATCTTTATACACTTTGGAGAATTTATGGAAAAATTAAAGGACTTAAAATATGTATTGCAAGTCCGGATATGGTTCATGCAAGAACAGGTCATTCTATGGCTTATGCTTTGGCACGTCTGGGAGCGGAGCTAAGTGTTGTGTCTCTTAAGGAACACCGGATGCCGGAAGCGGTAATGGAGAAAGTTAAGAAATTCAGCAGTAGTACAAAAGAAATTTTTGATCAGTCTCAGGATGAGTTTAACAGTTATGTGACCGGAATGGATATGGTTTACCTTCCAGGATGCAGCGCACCTAAGGGTGCAGATTCAGAAGCTTTCAAAAAGATTATGGATAACTACTACATTCGCTTTGAAACTGTTGATGCAAAATTCCAGGAGGGCGGGAAGCTGTATGTAACACATACACTCCCGCGTCGTCAGGGTGAAATGGATCTTAGGCTTGATAAAAGTGATGGTGAGATCTATTTCAAGGCGATATCTCACAGTATATCTATACGAATGGCTCTTGTGGCGGCTATTGTAGGAGTATAGTTTTTGATATATTTTTTTAGGGTTTCTTATTAAAATATTTTAAGTTAATAATATATTATTGTTAAATAGTATATAAGGAGATTTTTATGGAGAAGAAAATTTATAGAGACGAAGATGTAAGCCTGGATGTTTTAAAAGATAAAGTTATTGCAGTTTTAGGATATGGTATTCAAGGCAGGGCTCAGGCATTAAATTTACGTGACAGCGGTTTGAATGTGATTGTTGGAGCTGCAAAAGGCCGAAAAGGATGGGACAACGCAAAAAAAGATGGATTTGAAGTAATGTCTATAGCAGAGGCAACTAATAAATCTGACATTGCACATGTTTTACTGGCAGATCCGGTTCAGCCACAAATATATAGAGAGTCAATTCATAATAATTTAAAAGCAAATTCTACTCTCTGCTTTTGTCATGGATTCAACATACTCTATGGAGGAATACAGCCTCCTGAAGATGTTAACGTAATTCTTTTTGTCCCAAACGCACCCGGTCATCTTGTGCGTGAGAAATATCTTGAAGGATCGGGAATCTATGGTGCCATTGCCATAGATCGGGATGTTACAGGGGAAGCAAAGGATATTATTTTAGCTATTGCAAAGGGAGTGGGAAGTACACGTGTAGGTGTAGTGGAAGTCTCATTTCAGGAAGAGACAGAAGGTGACAATTTTGAAGAGCAGGTTCTTTATGGAGGGACAATCCACCTTATGAGAGCTATTTTTGATACGATGGTGGATAATGGTTACAATCCTTATTTTGCCTATGCAAAAGCAATTCGATCTTTGCGTTCGGTTGTAGATCTGATGGATCAGATAGGGATAGAAGACTATATCACAAATCATAGCAGCAGAACATGTGAATTTGCCATTCGGATGAGTGGTCCAAAAGTTATAAACCTTGAAGCAATAAAAACAATTTTTGATGAAACGGAGAGAGGGGAGTTTGCTTCAAAATGGTTACAGGAATGGGAATTGGGACTTCCTCACTTAAACAGAATGCGTCGAAGACGAACTGAATCCACAATGGAGACAATTGGTAGAGAGTGGCGTGATCAATTTGAATAGAGTTGTGCATTACTTATCTATTTTGTAGAAGGATCATTTACTCGTGTGATATGAGGGGAAAAGTATGGATACTACAGAAGCAATAAAGGGACGCAGAAGTATTCGCAAATTTAAGAATCAGGACATTCCTGATGAACTAATAGACAAGATACTTACTGCCGGTATTTGGGCTCCTTCCGGAATGAATAATCAGCCCTGGAGGTTCGCAGTTATCAGAGACCGGGTGTTAAAAAAAGAACTATCCGATCTTTCAAAGGATAGTGATATTTTGAAAAACGCATCGGTTATAATACCTGTCTTTTTAGATAATGATGTTGCTTACAATAACATAAAAGATTATCAAACAATAGGAGCATGCATTCAAAATATGCTTTTAGAGATCTACAACCTTGGTTTAGCTGGAGTCTGGATAGGAGAAATTATAAATGATGGAATACGGAAACTTTGCCAGGCGCCAAAAGCGTATGATCTGATGGCTATTATAGCAATAGGTTATGGAGATGAAATTAATAAGGGGAAACGATCCCCTCTGGATAAAGTAGTTTTTATCCGTAAGTAAAGAAATAAAGATTTTAAAAAATTGCAGACTGGGTTTGTTTTGTAAAGAACTACCTGTTAGCAATTTAATAAATATGAAAGAACTGTGGAGGTTTTAATTATGGCAAAGAAACGAGTAGGAATTATTGGTGGAGGTATTGTAGGGGCTGCTCTGGGGTACAATCTAAGTCTTTATGATGATATAGATGTTACCATATTGGAAAAAGATCAGATAGGATCCGGAACAACTGCTAAATCAGCAGGTACAGTTTGTTTGTTTGATGATTCACTTAGTCCTAAATATTGGGATATACGATTATATGGGTTTCAAACTTATGAAAATATGGAAAAAGAAGAAGAGGGATCTGCCGGCTTTGATAAAACCGGAACAATAGTACTTGCAACTGATAAAGAAATTGAAAAAACTATTAAAGCTGGTATTGCTTTAGCAATTTCAGCTGGATATAAGGCAGAGTATATTACTGATAAAAAGAAGATACTTGAAAAGTTACCTGATCTCAATGTTGATAATGTTCTTGGTGCTGGCTGGACAGCAGAAGACGGTTATTTTGATCCAACCATGATTTCAAATACATTTGTTAAAAAGATACGAGATAACGGAGGCAAAATTCTTACTTCAACCAAAGTTGAAAAAATTACAATGGATGGAAATAAAGTTACAGGTGTAGAGACTGATAAAGGTAACTTTGATTTTGATGTTGTAGTTGATGCTACCGGACCCTGGACCCGTTATACAGGCCGGATGGTCGGATTGGAGTTACCCATATGGCATACTAAAGCAGAAGCTTTCTTTCTTGTTCCTCCAAAGAAAAAACTGGACTATGTTTTCCCTGTTCTTAAATATCCAAAATTTTATGCAAGAAGAGAAGGTGACAATATTTTTATCTGCAAAGCCCATCTTACAATGGATTTAAATGATCCCATGCATGCTGGTATCTGGGATCCTGATGAACTTAAACCAACAGGCGGAACGGATGATTATTTCATAGAGTTCTTATTTGAACAACTGGAAGAGGATGTACCGGGATTATTGGAGAGTGGGTTATCTATGTCCTGGCTTGCTTATCGTGCAGAACCAAAAGATTTTATGCCTATAATTGGAGATACTCCTGTTGATGGATTTATGTTAGCAATTGGATGCGGTGGAAATGGTGTAATTGAAGCTCCGGCTCTTGGTAGAGATTTAGCAAAATATATTGCAACTGGAGATAGAACGCTTCTAATAGATCACTTTAGCCTGAGCAGATTTGAAGAGTAAAACTGTTATAAATGGACTTTTCAGGAATAAAGAAATAACCTGAAAAGTTCATCTTTTTAGATGAGTTCATTTTTCTATAATTATTTAAGTATCATCAACAAAGAGGAGAGGTCTGTTGAAAATAGTAGTATGTATTAAACAAGTTCCAAACACAACTGATATAAGTATTAATCCTGAAACAAATACATTGATAAGGGAAGGTGTTGAATCAATAATTAATCCTTTTGATACTTATGCAATTGAAGAAGGGGTTCGCCTTAAAGAAAAGTATGGGGGAACAGTGATTGTCCTTTCAATGGGTCCCCCTCAGGTAGAAGTTGCATTAAGAGAAGCTTTGAGTGTTGGTGCAGATGAGGCATACCTTGTATCAGATAGAGCATTTGCAGGATCTGATACACTTGCAACTGCATATACATTGGCAGAAAGTATTAAAAAAATTGCTGATGTGGATATAATTCTTACAGGTAAGCAGGCTATAGACGGTGATACCGGTCAGGTTGGACCGGGAATCGCAACGAACCTGAATATGACTCATATTACAGATATAAGTAAAATAGATAAAGACGAGAAGAATGGTGAAGTCATAGTGGAAAGGCTTCTTGAAGATGGCCGCGTGCACATTAAAACAAAGATGCCTTTGGTGATGACTGTTGTTAAAGAAATTAATGAACCACGCCTTCCTACTCTTAGAACAAAGATGAAGGCCAGGAAGATGGAAATTATAAACTGGAGTAATGATGATTTGCAATGCAGTCCTGAACGATTAGGGCTTACCGGTTCCCCTACATGGGTAAAGAAAATATTTTCACCGCCCAAAACGGCCAGAGGTAAGATATTTGAGGGTGATATTGATAAATCAGTTACATCACTACTGAAAGAAATGGAGCTGGCAGGAATGAATCTTATAACTCTTAAGGAGAGTAACAGTAATGGATCCAATTAAAGTTAAACTTGATGATTGTACTGGTTGTACTATTTGTGTAAAGAGTTGTCCATATACTTCAATAACAATGAAGAACCATAAGGCTGTTATCGATTTGAATACATGTGTATTATGTGGAGTGTGTGTTGATGCCTGTCCTTTTGATGCGATTACTATTCAGAGGACAAGATTTAAGGGTCAGGATATCTCTTTGTTTTCAGGAATAAGCCTGTTTGCAGAAAATCATGATAGTAAGTTGGAACCAGTTGTTCTGGAAATAATTGGAGCAGCCAGAGAATTAAATAAAGATCTAAACACAACTATTAGCGCTGTTCTTATTGGGAATGGAGTGGAACATCTTGCTGAAGAACTTATTTCCTACGGTGTTGATGAAGTATGGATGGTTGATTCACCTGAAATTGGAGATTTTGAAGAAGATGTTGAGGCAAAATTAGTAGAAGATATTATATTAAAAAAGAAACCTGAAATCTTTCTGGGAGGTGGGACGATAATTGGTCGGTCATTACTTCCACGGGTTGCGGCAAACTTGCTTACAGGACTTACAGCTGATTGCACAGAGCTTCATGTTGTGACAG
>JALTGJ010000321.1 GCA_027077185.1 Spirochaetales bacterium
AACCAGTGAAATATCATCCGGTATACGTATATTACTTTTTTTTAATTGATTATAGACACCATAAGCTGACATATCATTGAAAGCAAAAATTGCTGAGTAATCTTTTTTGACCAATGCATCCACAGCAGCCTTTCCACTTTCTATTGTATAATTACCTTCATAAATTATAGCTGAATCATAAGTAATATTTGCTTCAGATAATGCCTTTTTATAGCCAGCTAAGCGATTTACTGTATCATTAAGAAAATTTGGTCCAGTAACACAAGCGATTCTTTCATGACCCAATTCAATTAAATGCTTTGTAGCCAGATAACCACCTTTAACATGATCCGTTTTAACAATATTACAATTATGATCTTTTATAGTACGATCTATCATAACATAGGGTATTTTTAAATTATCCATAAAATTAAGACTTTCTGTAGCTTTCTCAAAATTACTATCTGCAGCCATAGCATATAGTATACCATCTACACCTTTATCTGCTAAGACCCTGATATATTCCATATCTCTTTGGTGCAAGTCATTGGTATTACATAAAATTAAGTTCCAACCATTCTTTCTACATTTATCTTCCACACCTTTAGCCAAATTAGAGAAAAAAACATTACGAATATCGGATATTACCAGACCAATTGTTTTGGTCTCTTTCTTTACCAACCCCACGGCAATCTGATTAGGCCGATAGCCTAATTCTTTAACTGCTTTATTAATGATATTTTTTGTTTCTTCCGGGAATCTTTCCCCTTTCCCATTTAAAATTTGAGAAATTGTTGTTGTCGAAAATCCGGTATATTTAACAATATCTTTGATAGTAACTCGCAAGACAATTCCCCTGTATCCATTATTTTTATCTTAAATATACAGGTTAACTATTACTGTATAAATCCATCATAACATCAATTGCTGTAAAATATTTATTAATTTCTACATATTCATTTGGTTGATGTGCCATATCCGGACAGCCAGGTCCAAATAATATAACTGACATTGAAGGGTGTGATTTCATAAAGACAGATGCATCTGTAAAATAATTTATGCCTAAAACTTCAGGAGACAAACCCTGCTTTTTTATTATCCCTTCCAATAAAACAACCCATTCATTACCCTGAGCAGTATTAATTGATGGTCTTTCATTTAATACTTCGAGGCTTACATTAAGTCTATTCTTTGTTTGTAATTCATATTCTTTACATAATATAATCAACTGACTAAGAGCTTTATCAATACCAAGATCAGGGGTAAGCCGAATATCCATTATAATATCACAGGTATCGGGAATCATATTATGAGCAATGCCCCCGTTTATAGAAGTAATTTCCGCTGTGGAATGCTTTAATAGAGGATGAGAAAATTCATAAACATACTTACTAAATTCCGTACAAATTGCGACCCCATAATGAACCGCATTAATACCTTGGTCAGGATAGGCCCCATGGCTTGTTTTACCTTTAACTTTCAATTTAACCCATAAACATCCTTTTTGAGCAATACCTATTTGACAATCAGTAGGTTCTCCAATTAACATTGATAAAGGAGTTCCCAATTGATCCTCTTCCAGAACTTTCAGAGCTCCCAGGCCTCCTTTCTCTTCATCACATGTTCCAATAAATCTAATATTTATTGAGGGAACTTTACCGAATGATTTCATTTTACAAAGTGTATAAACCATAGCCGCCAGGCCACTTTTCATATCACTTGCCCCTCTTCCGTAAATCTTATTATTCATAATAACAGTTTTGGATGGATCTGTATTCCACTCATCCAAATTTCCATAGGGAACTGTATCAAGATGACCATTCCAGACAACCATATTGTCTTTATTTTTACCTGCAATATTCACTATAATATTACTTCTTTTACTATCGACAAACTGCAGCCTGGAATCTATACCATATTTTTTAAAATACTTTTTCAAATATTCAGCTAAGACAGATTCATCAGAAAGACCATTTACAGTAGGAACACTTAAAATATCCTGAAGTAATCCAAGAGCCTCTTTTTTTTCTCTTTCGGTCATTAGCCTTCCTTTCCATTCATTTTGATACGACCCATTCCATTATGCCTTGCCACATTTTATTATAATATTTCCATTCTACAAATTCAGGAGGAGCCCAGTGAGGTGCACAATCAGATGTAAAAACTGCACTCCGCCCCTTTCCAAAAGATCCAAATGCAATTAGAGGGTCTCCTTCAATCAACACAGGGACAGTGGTATCTTCCTTTGGAATCGTTTTATTATACCCTAATAAATCGGGCCATTCCCCTGGAATACCTTCCAAAGCTTCATGCTGGCTTTTAATCTGCGGGGTAACACCTTCACAGTGTTCCATTCTGTCATCTACACTCAACACTTCAACCGGTAACACATCCTGAACTGCGGTATCCTGCCATTTCCCTTTTGCATCTACTCCAGAAAAAGTCAAATAGCCACCAACCATTATAAGTGCACCACCATCCAAAACATAGTCACGAATTAAATTACATCTGTTTGGTTTCTTAATGCTATTTTGGAATGATTCAACAGGGAGTAAAAGTGTATTGGCACCAATATCTGAAAGAATAACACAATCGTATTTTTTTAATTCTTCCATTGTATATGGAAAATCTTTCCCCGCTAAATGGTTAGGCATAAACTCAACTTCATAACCTCCATCCTCAAGTGCTGCTTTTAACCATTTTTCTCCTGTTTCATAAACCGAAGTATAGAAACTATCGACCCCTTTAACATGTGTTGTATAACTCATCCATGATTCGCCAGCCAGTAAAATTTTTTTATTCATTTTAGTTTCTCCTCTTTTTTATAACTGATTACTCTTTACACCATTGTAGAATTAAATGAGCATAAACAAGTATTGATTCCAAATAACTATCTATTGATAAATACTCATCAATAGAATGGCACTGTTCCAGCCTGCCAGGTCCATATTGTATCGTGGGGCAATCTGCAATATTCTTCCAAATTCTTGAATCACACCCTGCTGGAGAGCCTGAAATTTTAATATCTTTTCCTACTGCACTACTATAAGCATATGTAAATGCTTCTATGAACTGATGATCAGTATTCATTTCAAAAGACCCCCCAGCCTGATACATTGTAATCTTTGGTAAATGATCTTTGAGCCAAACATCATCAAAGCACTTTTTATAAAGTGTTTCAGTAAATGATTTTTCAACGTCTTTTTCGTTCATCAAATGGGGCAGATAATGGATACAGACTTCAAAGGTACAATTACCTGCAACAGTTGAAGCACCATTTCCGCCAATAATAGTACCAACATTAAGACTTGGAGAGGGCAGTAGTGGATGTGTATAATTTTTAGCCCATTTATGTTCCAATTCTGCCAACGATTCAATAAGCTTTATTGCTTTATCTATTGCACTTACACCCAGCCATTTACTACCAGAATGATTTGACTTCCCTTCAATTTCAACCTTATAAAAAACAAAACCCATATGTGCAGCAATTAATTCATCATCTGTTGGTTCACAAACAACAACACCATCAGCTGTCTGTCCACTCATAGCCGCTTGAATAGAACCATTACCGCCGCCTTCCTCATCAACAACTGATACAATCTTAACATCACCAGGAAGATCAATATCTGCATCCTGCAGAAGTTTTACCGCCATAACCGCAGCCATCAGTCCGCCTTTCATGTCACAAACACCAAGACCATACATTTTTCTTTCAATTATAGTCGGCTTATGAGGTGGTGTATTCCACAAAGAAGCATCCCCAAAAGGCATTGTATCCATATGCCCATTAAAGATAAGGCTGTGTCCACCATTTCCTATAAATGTTGCATACACGTTATAACGGTTATCATACTGATGCCCTGGATTCCCCTCATTATACTGATCCATACTTTTTAAAATTACAGACTCTTTCATTGGATCTGATATAATTTTATCTGCTCCCATATCTTTTAAAAGTGATTTCAGATATTCCTGGCCTTTTTTTTCAAGTCCCCCATCAATTCCAAAACCTAGATCCTGGGTATCAATAGCAACAAGCTCAGCCAAATGTTGAATATACTTGTCTTTATTATTATCTAATATCTCTCTTAGCCTACCCATTTAAATATTCTGCCTTTTTCTCTGCTTAATAATGAACTCTTACTATTATTTTCTTTTGCAATTTGAAGTGCCATAGAAATTGATAGAACAGTAACAGTTACTATATAAGGCATCATCAATACAAATTGTGAGGGGACACCATAAGCCTGCAATCTGGATCCTATAGAGTCAGTAAAACCAAAGACCAAACAACCGATTGCGGTTAATACAGGATGAGCACCACCAAAAAACATAGCCGCCACCCCCATAAACCCACGCCCGTTTGTCATATTTTCTGTAAACATCCTGCTGTATCCAAGAGAAAGATGAGCACCTGCAAGCCCACCAATCAAACCGGAAATTGCGAGAGCCTGATATTGCATTTTACCTACATTGATCCCTGCTGTTTTTGCAGCCATGGGGAATTTCCCAACTGCACGTAGACGTAATCCCCAAACAGTTTTAAAAAGAAAGAATGTCATAAAAACAATAAGAATTACTACAAATATTTCAGTCACAGACCAATCGTTAAAAAGATCTTTAATTATTGGAATATTTTCAATAAAAGAAATATGGATTTTAGGTATACCAACAATTCCAGGCTCAGAAAAAGATCCTGTTTTCCCAAGTATTGTATTAAGCAGATACTTTGTAATTGCCAAAGCAAACATATTGATTCCAATACCAATAGCTGTTATTTCTGCTCCATACTTTAAATGACCTACAGCTATAATCATAGCCATTAATAACCCTGCAAGCATAGCAACTATAACTGCCAAAATCCAGCTTCCAGTCATATAACTTACTGTAACTGCTGTAAATGCTCCAACAAGCATGATCCCCTCAGTCCCAATATTTAAAATATTAGCCTGTTGAGTAATCGATGCACAAAGGGAAGCGTATATTACTGGTGTTGCAGACCGAATGGTTGCATAAAAAAGAGTTATACTAAATATACTATATATTTCCATCTAACCCTCCCTCATTCATTTCTGATTTCAAAAAGAGTTTACTATGCTTTTTCTTCTTGTTAAATTGGAAAAGACCATCCATTGTAGCAACGATAATAAAGATAGCTGTTATTGTATCGACAATAGATTTTGGTACATCTGTAATTTGCTGTAAGCCTAAAGCACCGGATTTCAATGCCCCAAGGAAAAATGCCATGAATGGTGCTAAAACAACATTATTCTTGACAATCAGGGACACCAGCATACCATTAAATCCTACTCCCGCAGCAAAATTATCCAGAAAATATCCATGAACACCAAGCACTTCTATTGTTCCGGCAACTCCACCCAAAGCCCCACTAAGCATCATTGCTTTTATAAATATTATTTTTGGATTAATTCCGACAAATTCTGCATGAACCGGATTTGTACCAACAGCACGAATTTTATATCCAAAAGTAGTTTTTTGCAGCATCCATACTATTCCAACAGTTACTAAAATTGCTATTATAACTCCAACATTTGCACTACTTGGTCGCATAAACTGAAACAGTCTAACCTGATCCGCAACATGAAGAGATTGTGAATTTGCAACACCTGCACTCATAGGTCCACTCACCAAATATGAAGTAATAAAATATGCCACATAATTTAAAAGTATTGTACTACAGACTTCACTGACCCTATAGTATGCTTTTAAAATGCCTGGAATCAAAGCCCAAAGGGATGCAACAATAACCGCACCCACAAAACAAGATAACAGATGTATAGGCATTGGTAAAAAAGTCCAGTGGATACCAATATAAGCGGCAGTAATTCCTCCCAAAAATATCTCACCTTCTACTCCTACATTAAAAGCTCCGGCTTTAGCTCCTACAGCAAAAGCCAAAGAAGTTAATAGAAGTGGAGTAAAATTAGCTATAGTTTTTCCCAAATTCAGTTTACCTATAAATGCACCCTTTAGGAGAGCAATAAATGAAGTACCGGGATTTTCTCCAATGAGAAGAATAAAAATAGCTCCTATACCAAAAGATAACAGCATAATTAATAAGAATCTTCTGGATCCTTTTAAAAATTTATTCATTTTTTTTAACCTCCTGTTTGTCTTCTCCTCCCATCATTAAGATTCCAAGATTACTTTCATTGGCTTCTCCAGTTCCCAGCTCTCCAGTTATATTTCCTTCAAACATAACTATAATTCTATCAGAGAGTGATAATATTTCTTCCAAATCTGCAGACACTAATAAAACACCTCTCCCCTCTGCTTTGACATCCTCAAGTATGTTGCGAATGGATTCAATTGCACCTATGTCCACACCTCTGGTGGGTTGTGATGCAATGAGCAACTTCCCTCCTATAGAAACCTCGCGGGCAACAACAATTTTCTGAGCATTCCCTCCGGATAGAGATTCTGCTTCCATCTTTGGATCTCTTGGACGAATATCAAATTTCTCTGCCAATTCTGCTGCATAGGCAAGGGAAGCATTTTCATCAATTATTGTATGTTTGGAAAATGGTTCCTGATTCAACTCTACAGAAATAATATTTTCCATAACAGATAAACTACGATTTAAACCTCTTATATTTCTATCTTCAGGAATATGAGTTAATCCTGCATTTCTTATTTTTTTTGGACTCAAATTAGTAACATCTACATTATCCAAAATTACTGATCCTTTTTCGACTTTCCGAAGCCCGGATATCGCTTCAATAAGCTCACTCTGCCCATTACCATCTATCCCTGCAATTCCAAGGATTTCACCTTCTCTAACTCCAAAAGAAATACCTCTAATTTTAGAAATCTCCTTTTCACCTGATGTCCATAAATTATCTACTTTTAATATAAATTCCCCTAAATTTGCCTTTGTTCTTTTTATATTCATAAGAACTTCTCTACCAATCATCATTTTAGCCAGTTCTCCAGGAGATGTATCTGTTTTATCAACAGTACCAATATACTGACCTTGTCGCATAACACTTATCCGATCAGAGATTTCCATAACTTCATTAAGCTTATGAGAAATAAATACAATCGATTTGTTGTCATTTTTTACATTCTCTAATATTTCAAATAAGCGTGAGGTCTCCTGAGGTGTCAAAACAGCGGTTGGTTCATCCAGAATAATTATATCTGCACCTCTCATAAGTATTTTTATAATCTCAACCCTTTGCGCTTCGCCAACTGATATTTGGTTAATTCTTTTTCCAAGCTGAATATCCAAACCATACTGGTCAATGAAATAACTGGCATTATCCTTTGCCTTGTTAAAATCAATAACTAATCCTTTTTTAGGTTCAAAACCCAAAATAATATTTTCCAACACAGTTAATTCATTTACAAGCATAAATTCCTGATGAACCATACCAATACCAAGCTCAATTGCCTTTTTAGGTGTTATATATTTCAAAGTTTTGTCTTTGATAATAATTTTACCCTCATCAAATCCATACATACCATACAATAATTTCATCATTGTTGATTTGCCAGCACCATTTTCACCAACCAGTGCATGGATCTCTCCTCTTTTCAGATTAAAAATACCATTCTTAACAGCTTGAACCGAACCGAAAATTTTTATTATATTTTCCATTTCAACTACATAATCACCCATAGAACAAACCCTCTTATATGATACAGGAATCTATATTATTAATAACTATTAATGAAACAGGGGATAAGAATACTTATCCCCTTTATATATTTTTAAAATATCAACAGAAGTCTTATTCCGGGCCATAACCTTTATAGTTTTTTACTACAATTTCACCTGAAATTATTTTTTTCTTAAGTTCGGTAATCCTGGTTAATATATCTTCTGGGAATTTATCCCCAAGTGAAGCTTTTATTACACTCATATCCGTTAAACTAACCCCATTATCAGCAATTGTTAAATATTCTCTTGATCCACCCTTAAAAGTACCATCAACAACAGACTTGATCAGAAGATAAGTAGCTGAATCTACTCTTTTTAGCATAGATGTAATTACAGAACCTGGTTTATCATTATCCTGATTCAAGTCAACACCTATAGCAAATTTTCCTGCTTCAGCAGCTGCTTCAAGAATACCTGTTCCTGTTCCTGAAGCTACATTCATTACAATATCTGCACCCTGCTGATACTGTGCAAGTGTCAATTCTTTTCCTTTTAATGGATCATTCCATGCACCTGCAAATGATTGAAGAATAGTAATATTTGGATCTATATATTTGGCACCCTGCTCATATCCAATGAAAAAGTCATGTAATACAGGAATATCCATACCACCAACCCAGCCAATAACATTATCATCGTTAATACCATCAATTTCTGATCTCTTAGTAAACATTGCTGCTACCGCACCAGCAAGAAACGAACCCTGATTTTGAGCAAAACTAACAGAAACAATATTATCACCTTCTACGGTTGTATCAATAATTGCAAATTTGACATCAGGATAACTTGAACAATATTCTTTCATATATTCCTGAAAGTTGGATGAAGAACAAATAACT
>JALTGJ010000322.1 GCA_027077185.1 Spirochaetales bacterium
ATTATAGACAGTCCTAAACTGGATACCTGCCCTTTTAAAATTAATTCTGTAAAAATTAGAGCCTTATAACCGGAACCGGCATACTTTACATCAATACCAAGGTCACCATATCTCTCTTTAAAGTTATCAATTACAGATATGACTTCTTTTATTGCTTTAGAATTATCAGATTTAAGCTGAACTGTAAGATTCATTGTCCGATAGTCATAGTCTACAACAGCATTTAAATTTTCAGGATCTCCGGACATTTCATACAGAAGAAGGTACTGGGCTACCATATCATTACTATCCGGAATTGTGTTGTATTCCCCAAGGTCTGCATTCATAACCTTATTCATTCTTTTAATAAAATCAGTTAAAGAAAACGTATCCCCAACCAGAGGGAGCTTTGCAAGTTCTTTCTGGAGTTTGTCTGTTAGTTTCAATGCAGCTGGGTTTTTAAAGGCATCATTGTCTTTTGATTCAAGAATTACATTAAAACTGGAAGTCCCTGCAAAATTTGTATTGATAAAATTGTCAGTAAGCCTGATACTGCTGTTTTCTTCAAAATTGGCAAGAAAACTGGAATCGACCCAGACACGAGATATACCAAAAACTGAAAGTATAATAACAGCAGCAGTAGCAATTACAATTAAGCGTTTATACTTTAAAACAGCATTAGTAAATTTATATGAAAAAACAGATTTATTACTTTTTTTATCCGAAGAATCACTAATTTCCTGACTTTTTTTCCTTCTTTTAGGTAAGCCAATTATCATTAAAGAAGCAGGAATAAGCACTATTGCAAACAAAAAAGCTGCCAAAACCCCAAAGGAGGTAAATATACCAAAATATTTAACAGGATACACTTCTGATGTTAAAAGAGAGGTAAATCCTACCGCAGTTGTAACTGCCGCCATCATAACAGGTTTCCACATATATTTAAGCATATTTTGTATGGCTTCAACTTTTCCAGCCATAGGGTTCTTTTCCATATAAAGATAAAGATGATTAAAAAGATGAATACCATAAGCGACACCTATTGCTATCAGCATTACCGGAATCATAGTTGAAACAGAATATACCGGTATTTTTAACATGGACATAAGCCCAAAAACCCATACTGTACTTAAGAGAACAACAATAAGATTTAATACCATTGCCTTAATACTTCGGAGCATTATTAAAAGTGCGATTATTATTACAAGTATGACCATAGGAGCCATTACCTTCATATCTTTAGGCATCTGCTGAGCCAGTGTTCCCTCGACAATGGGCCGGCCCGCTACGTAGATTTTTTCCGGTCCCGCATATTTATTGGCAGTTTCAAGTATCTGCCTGTAGAAATTATTATTAAAAACACTACCGTCTATACGGGCTACTATTACTGCCGAGTTCCCATCCCTGGAAACAATTCGTCCATAGATCATGTCATTGGATTCAACTGATTTTTGAAGTTTCAGTAAATCTGTTTTGGATTTAGGTACACGCTTATAGAAGGGGTTTACTTCCATTCCATATTCAGATCCTACAATATTATCAGCAGTATACAGAGAGGTAACATCAGCAGGATTAATTTCTTTCATTTTTTGTATTTCTTTAGTCAGATCCTTTATTTTTTGTAAAGTTCTTTCATTATAAATACCGTCTTTATTTTCTACTGCTACAATAATACCATCTTTAATTCCAAACAATTCTTCTGCCTGATTACTGTAAACAAATGCAGGATTACTATCCGGCATATATTTATCAAGATTAGTTTCCATCCTGATATTGGCTTTAATAGCAAATATAAAAACAACAGTTAATACTGCAATAAGCAGTATAATAAGCCAGGATACTGCAAGTAGTTTTTTTTCTTTATTCAATTTCGCTTTCTCCTTTTTGTAACAAATGTTAGTTATTTATTACTAACATACGATTCATAAAAAATTCCATCTATACTCCGATCAGCACCTCCAGTGTTTTTAACAACTTGTTCCCGGTATTAATAATATCCACTGTAAACCCGGAAAGACGCCATACAGTAACAATATGCCTGACAGAACCCATAACTATAATACTCAGTTCATCTTTTTCGATATCTGTACGTATACTTCCATCCAGCTGCCCCTTAGCTATCAAACCTGTAATAAAAGTAATAGTTGAATTCATAATATTTGTAACCATATTTGAAAGTTCATTTTGATTTTGAAATATTTCCTCAGAAAAAATTACTGCCGTCATAGCAGGATTATTATTTAATCTATTAATAATCATAGAAACAGTTCTTTTAAGATGATCAAATGAACTTTCTCCCTCTATACCTGCATTATTATCAATTAGTTTATTCTGATGCTTAAAGGACTCAAGAACCGCAATTAAAATTTTCTGCTTACTTTCAAAATGACGATAGATGGCAGGTTCAGAAATTCCAATTTCACGGGAGAGATTTTTCATTGTAAGATCCTGTATTCCCCTTTTTGAAATTATATTAATAGAAACATTAACAATCTGTTTCTGTCTGCTGCTTAATTCTTTCATACAAAGCCCTCTTAATGTTAGTTATCTATAACTAACTAGTGCCAAGGTATACAAAACTAAAAAATAAGTCAATAGACTAGAGATCATCGACAAAAAAAAACAGCCCATAGAATTGATGAGGGTAAAATCCACAGGTGAACAAGGTATGGATAATGACCATTATCTATGGGTAAAAAGCAAGGCCAAAGCTTTGAAAGAAAACAGTATGAATGGCCTGTTATCCCAACGGTTTGAAGAAGGCATACAAAGTGTTAACGAAGGCATACACAAAAAAGGAGGCACAAAAAGACTGGATAAAGTAAATCAACGCCTTGGCCGACTGAAAGAGAAATATCATTCGGTACACCGTTATTA
>JALTGJ010000323.1 GCA_027077185.1 Spirochaetales bacterium
AACTATATTTGATATAGTAATGCTTGTCTATAGTATTTATCCATAAAGCTATTTGCGCTGTTCCATATTTAG
Organism: Spirochaetales bacterium; assembly: GCA_027077185.1. The sequence goes on from JALTGJ010000323.1 coordinate 73, forward strand.
GATTATAATAGTAGTTCTTCTCTAATCCAGAGATAATACACTGCGCAATATAGCCGTCAGATCCTAAAAGTAGGGCACATCGCGCAAGGCTCATAAATATTATTATTGAAGGATATTAAAAATCCTTAACACATTTTTCACAAATACAGTATTTGGAATCAGAAAATATTTTATATTTCTTAACAAAACGATCGGGTCTGTAGCTCATTTTTGCCTGCCGCAGCCCCGGGTCTCCAAGATCCTGTTCCCTATTAATATATCTGTATTTTTTATCTATCATTGAAGCAAATGAACGGTTTATAAATTGATAAATTCCTTTGTAATCTCCAATAGCTTTTTCAAACTGTACTACAAAACATTTCCCTTTATTGACGGGCTCACCCAGGGAGTAGGCTGCAGGTTTACCGTCAACATAGGTAATACAGCCTGTCAGCTTAAGAATCCCCATCATGTTAAGGGCTTCTTCTGCAGAGTCGCAGTCAACAGTGCTAAGTTCCAGTTCCAGCCTTCTTTCCTTCCATTTATGAAGTACATAAAGAGCATCAGCAATATTTGATCTGATTATGTACTTTTCCTCGTAATTATAATTGCTAATAAAAGCATTTACCATATTTCGTTTTTTATGAAACTTTCTTCCTGTAAGTTCGACTAAATTTGACCTTTCGTAAAGATAATCAAAATTATCTCTGTCTTCGAGTATGCAAAATCCCGCCTTTTCCAGATCTATTCGTGAGTTATCCGTATCAGGTTCGGATATTCCCTTAAAATAATGGTATTTTTTTATAAGTTCTTTTGCTATACCATTGTCTGGAAATCCAAAGGGAAGCATACAGAACAATTTACCGTCTTCAGTTCCCAGTATAGCGGGATCCCCGTTTTTAAGTCTGGTAATATGGTAATTATATTTATTTCTAAAAAGATACAGTCCTGCAAATGTGTATTCAGATATTCCCGAATCCAGGTTTGAAAATAACGGGGTTAGTTCGGATTGCATTTTAAGGGATATTTCTGCTGTTTTTGGGTAATCAGGTATAATCATTGTACTAAGATAGGTATAAGAATGCCTGAAGGCAACTTAAAAGGGAGAACGGAGACCGAAGGAAAGGAGACAGGAAGCAAGGAGCAAAATTCTGTTTTAAAATTCTTTCGGTCTCCCTCTCCGTTCTTCATTTCTCCCTTCCTTCCTATTTGACACTTACCATTAAATATTGCATCTTAATGCTTATGAAAGATGAAAAATGGATACAAGAACTATTACTGGATAAATTTATACGCTATGTAAAGATAGATACAAAATCTGATCCCCATAATACCGGTGAAATACCATCAACAAAATGCCAGTGGGATCTTTTAAATTTACTTAAAAACGAATTGGAAGAACTGGGACTGAGCAGAATTTCACTAAACAAAAATGGATACCTTCTTGCAGTTCTTGAGTCAAACTTGCCGGATGGCCAAAAAGCTCCGGTTATAGGACTAATGGCCCATGTAGATACCTCTCCGGATATGAATGGTACTGGAGTTAATCCTCAGATTGTAGAAAATTATAATCTTGAAGATATAGCCCTTGGAGGCAGTTTTGTTCTTAAACCTAATGAATACCCTGAACTGCTGAAGCATAAGGGAGATACTATAATTACATCTGACGGATCTACCTTACTTGGAGCTGATGATAAAGCTGGTGTAGCTGAAATTATGACCGCTCTGTTATGGTATAAAATGAATCCTGATGCTCCACATGGAGAAATTGAAATAATATTTACACCGGATGAGGAAACTGGAAGAGGCCTTGATCTATTTGATTCTAAATGGCTGAATGCAAGGTGCTGCTACACAATAGACGGGAGTGAACTGGGTTCAGTTGAAACAGAATGTTTTAATGCTGCAGGGTTTGAAATTAACTTTAAAGGTCGGGTAATTCATCCCGGATCAGCAAGGGGAAAGCTAATTAATGCTGTTTCTATGGCAGGAACTTTCCTTAGCCTTTTCCCTGCAAATGAAAGCCCTGAGGCTACAGACGACCGCTACGGATATTATTCCCCTATGGAAATATCCGGAAATTTAGATGAAGCCAGGTTAGGCGGGATTATCAGAGATTTTGATTATAAAGAACTTACCAGAAGAATTGAAGCTTTGAAAAGCTTTTCTAAAGCAGTTGAAGCCAAATTCCCCGGAGGTAAGGTAGAAGTAAAAACAAGAATTCAGTATAAAAATATGTTTGATTCTATTAGTAAAGATCCTAAAGTTATTGAAATTCTTGAAGAAGCGGTAAGGAAATCAGGAATAAGTCCGGTTAGAGCTATTATAAGGGGTGGAACAGATGGTTCCAGGTTAAGTGAAAGAGGTATTCCGACTCCAAATATATTTACAGGTGGGCATAATTATCACAGCAGGTTTGAGTGGGCCTCAGTAAATACTATGATTAAGTCTGTAGTCACTATAATTAATCTAATAGAACTATGGTCAAAAGAGAAAATCTAATTCTTTTATAAGAGCCGCTTTCAAAACTATAACTGATTACCCTGAAAAGGTATTCCAAGCGGCTCAAAATGCAGGAAATTATAAAACTCTCCGAGTTTTGCAATTTTCTTATAAGATTTTCTATTATTTTTATTTATTTGTGATATATTTAATTATATATTATATATATGAGGTGATGAATGGCTGCTTCAGTTTTTTCCAGAAAAATGGGTTTGTTTTTTGTAATTCTGGTTCTCCTTACTGTGAACTTGTTTGCAAAATCAGTGTCCGGTACAATTAGTTATATAGAAGGTTATGTTGATGTCTATAGAGATGGAAAGCTTCTGGACTGGCAACTCCTTGATATAGGATTTGATATTGAGGAATTTGATTTGATCGAAACAGGAGATGATGGACTTGTTGAAATTGATTTAAATCTTCCTTCAGGGACAAGTACTTCTTTATCAGTGAATTCAAATACAGCTTTCTATTTTGAGATGGATAAAAAAAGCGGAAAAAATCAGACCAGTCTTCAAATGCTTGGAGGTTCTATAGCATTCAAGGTTCAAAAATTAACAGGAAATGATACTCTTAATGTAAAGACTGAGAGTGCCGTAATGGGTGTTAGGGGTACAGAATTTGAAGTAATTACCTCAACTGAAGGAGGAGTTCTTGTTCTATGTAATAAGGGTGCAGTTTCCTGTAAAGATGATCAGGGAAGGGAAGTTTATTCCAAACCTGGCAGTGTAGTGGACAAAGTTCCGGAAAAGAGAATAAAAGCCCAGCCTATTAATGTTGATGATCTGGGTTTATTTCGTACTTATTGGGTTTCAACAAGAGATAAGGTTTTTAAAGATGGTGCTGCTGTTTTTATTAAAGGATACGCGAATCAGTATCTACTTTTTGAACCTAAGTTTGCAGATGCTTTTTCAGAGTTGTTAAAAGTGAAGCCTGTTCTTGAAAAATATGGTAAAGATGTTGATCCGGGAAATCTTGGTTCCTTAATAAAGGCCAAATCGGAAGTAAGCCCCGGTATTGTAAAAATGAGAAGTATTCTTCCTATATTCGAAATGGTCTTTTACAGGCTTAAAGAGCTTGAGAAGTATCATTCCGAAGGTATTGGGGTTGGACCCATATCCGACAATTTGAGCTCCACAGAGTTTTTTAATGAATATGCTGCTGATAAGGACAATATTTCCAGACAGATGGCCGAAGTAAGATATTTATTCAAACTTTATAAAAATATACATGAAGCAACAGGAGGAGGTCCTTCTATACTGGATTCTCCTTTTGGGGGAAGTGGTGTTCCTACTGCAAATCCTCCGTCTTCCAGTTTTTTAGGTAATTAATTTTAGGGTGGGTATGGTTAAAGTCTTTAGAAGTTTGATTGTATTATTTATATTGTCTCTTTATTCATGTGGTGACAGTAGTTTCCTTATGACTTTATCGGATTCTGAAAATGCAGTAACAATTAGAACTTCTGTACTTAGCGGGGATATTCTCGATCCCGAGGTGGGAGAGGCTATTGATATAAGTTTGGACTACGATGAGACAGTTGTTGTTCCGGACAGACTGGAAATAGCCTTTTTGGATGATCAGGGGCTGGAGGTTAGTGAAACCCGGATAATTGAAGGGGATGACTTAAATAAACCTCTGCCTTCCCTTTCTATAGCTTCACCCGCTGAAGGTCTGTATTCAGTCAGAATAAGGGCTTTTGATTTTGAAGATACCTTATTAAAAGAAGAAATTGTTCCATTTTTTTATTTTAGCAAATCCTTATCAATTAAGGGGTTAAGGGCTTATCCAAATGTATTTGCTATAGGAGGTCAGGGTTTAATTTTTCCGGATGTTGAAGGTTCTGACAGTTCATGGGTCAGATGGTCCATGGATAATGAAATTATTGAGGAAGGCTTTCTTAGCCGGTATAGAGATGGTTTTGTCTGGCAGGCACCTTTGCAGGAGGGAGTATATGCCCTTAGGATGGAGATTTTTCCTTTTGAACCCAGGGATGCAGTAAATGGGACTTATAAGTTTAGTTCTCCAATAAGGTCGGATATTGAAATATTTGTCACTTCCAAAGGAATTGTTGGTCCAGGAAGCCTTTATCCTCCTGAATCGTATAGTACTTTAATTCACTTTAATGGTATTGTAAGAGATGAAGGAACGAATGCCTCTGAAATCAGTATTATCGGGAGTCCAAGATTACAAAGAGAAGGAGACAGACTTGGGTTTTATTTAGGGAAAGGTTCGGGTTATAAAATAGATAGAAACATCCTTCCTGTTTCAGGCGGTAAAATTTTACCCTTTTCAGTAACTTTTTCATATTTTTTATCTAATTCACTCATAGATGCTGATTTTCTTGATATCAGCTCCAATGAAGAGAACTTATTTTCAATAAAAACAGATAAAGAGGGAGTTTTGGTCGGCGAACTATATCAGCCGGGTTTAAATATTAAAGATATTACCGGTATAACACCGGAAAAGTATAACGAGATAACTCTTTCGCTTATCCCCGGTTTGAACAGAATTACTTTTCTCTGGTATGGAGACGGCATCCTCCTTTCTTCCAATGAATTTGAATATAGTCCCGGGATCCCGGATGGTAATTTTATATCTGTTATAGGGGCAGGTAACTCTTTTGAAGGACTGTTGGATGAGTTTGGTATATATATTAAAGGCAAAAATGGAAAAAATGATATTGATGATAATATTTTTCTTCGAAAAATAAGCAGGGAGTACAATTCTGATAAAATTATTAAAGCTTTTGGTTTTGATGGATTATATTTCTCTGACAATAACAATTCTTCCTTGAAAGTAAAAATGGGTAGTTTGTACCTTGAGCCTGAATCAGATTTTCAATTTTTAAATTCGGATTCTGATTTTTTACATTTATATATTAACATCAATTTTGAGGATATTTCTGAATCAACAAGTCTTGAAATTAGTTTTTCCGGTCAGGAACCTGAAAAAAATCTTCATGTAAATATTTCCGGTATACTTAAGTCTGCTGATAATGTAAAAGAATTAGAAATTGATATTAATATGGGTGAAAGCAGTTTGAGTTTATTATCCATGGGTAAACTAATTTCTAAAAAAGATGTAATATTTTATTCTCAGCCTGAGTATAAAATTTTAAATAGTTCTTCAGACTCTATTACAAAGATATCTTCTTTGTCAGTGCGGCGTGAAGAAAAAAAGGTTGTCGAAAATAAGACTGTAAGTTTAGAGTCTGAACTATAAAAATTATAAAGTGTTGTAAAACTATTTTATGTATATAATAATGAATTTTATTTTGGAAGAATGATAAAAGGTTATGAATTATTGTGTTAAGATAAATATAAGGTTTTTTATCATTCTTTATAGGAGGCTAAAATGCTAAGGAAAAGTATTTTATTTTTATTTGCTTTATTACTTTGTTCTTCTTTTCTTTTTGGGCAGGAGATTTCTGAAAAAAAAGAAATTGCAATTTTCAGTTTAAGTTACTCAGATTGGAGTATTCCCGATGGTGCGCTGGGTCTGGTGGATCAATCTATTCAGAATGTTTTTGTTAATCTTAAACGATTTGATATAATAGGCATGTCGTACCGACTCAATTCTGGCGATATAAACAGTTTTATCCAGGAGATTCAGAAGGTTAAAGAATCAAATGTTGCTGTTCCCGAGGCGGTTCGTCTTGGTGAGCAGACCTTTACCGAAGCAGATTTTAATAAACTTGTTGGTTCCTTTATTATAGTTATTCCAATAGTATCATATTATGAAGTTAAGGCAGATGATTCAGGTGGTTATTCCGCAGAGATACAGACCAGCTTTACATTTATAAATGTTGCTGAAGGCAAGGCATTTGCAAACTTTCAGGTTGATACAACAGGTTCGGATGATACTGCAAAGGCGGCAGTCAAGGCTGCAGTGGATTCTATGCCGATCCAACTTTCCTATGAAGTTAGGAAAATACCTGAATTCCAGTTAAAATCAGGAGTTCTGGATGTTAATGGCAAGGAAGTTCTTATTGAGCTTGGTACAAACATGGGTGTTAAACTTGGAGATGAATTTAATTTAACAAATACTGTAATTCTCCCCTCCGGTCACGCAGTGGATAAGAAAGTAGGGCTTCTTGTTGTTAAGGAAGTTAATGAGGAAGTTTCCACTGCTCAGGTATTTTATGCAAGTAAAAAACCAGCTGTAGGGGATCAGTTAAAGGAAATCCCCCGAATGGGATTTGAGTCAGCTTTTTATATTAACTATATAAGTCAGGCAGATACATCTAAAGATCCTATTCTTGCTTTGGGAATGAGGCAGATTGTTTCCAGAGGTTTTTATAAGACAAGACCCTATGTAGGAGTTGAAATTCCTCTTGGTGTTGATGTTAAGGGAATCCTATTGAATTATTTGTTTTTTCCGGTCAATGCCTATGTTGGAACTGAACTTAACTGGTATTTTGGACGTCTTCATATTACTCCTGCTATTGATGTTGCGCTCGGAATGCTGGTTCCAATAGCTAAAGACTGGCAGGAAGATTTAGTTATATACAGCTCTATTGGAGGGCATGCCCGTCTGGCGGTAAATTATATGATAACAGACAATGTAAAAGTATTCGGTGAAGCCGGATATTCTGCAATGTTATCGATTAATGATGGATTTTTTAATTCCTATGCCGGTATTCTTTATGGCGGTGGTGTTACAATTAAGTATTAATTTTGTGAGGGGAAAAATGAATAGAATAAAACTGTTTTTAATTACTATACTTACTATAACTGTATTTATCTCATGTGCTACAACAGGCGGATCAGTTCCTTCTTCGGTCGCTAATACAGGTAAAGCTGATTCAGCATCAGGGCCTGTTATTTCTGCTTCTCCTGTTTATTATGCTACAGGTTCCGGAACTACTCAGTCTGCAGCATTTAACAATGCAAAGATGAATGCAGTAAAAAAGGCAGTTTCTGATGCTCTTGGTATTGCATCCGCATCTGCAAACAGAGATAAACTTAAGAGTAAAATTTATATTTCAAGTAATGCCAATGCATATGTATATAATGAAACTATGGAAATTCTGGATAAGGGAAGTGAAAGTGGAAATTCAACTGTTTCCATAGGAATAAAAATAAATCTGGAAGCTTTAGCTTCTGTTCTAAGAGCCAATGAAATATATGGGAATATTATTCTTCCCCAGGGTGGAGATGTCCTCCTTGCAGATATGGAAAGACCCTCTTTCGCTCCGGAACCTGCCGTTTCTGAAAGTAATTCTTCTGAAGATAAGACTACAGAAGCTGCAGTAAGTAAACCAGTGTCGCCAGGAGTAGAAAGCCCGGAAGAAACAGCTCTGATAAATGAAATTATTGGTAACTTAAGTTTTATGGTCTACTACGATGAAAACTCTTCAACAGATCCATTTCTGGCCAAGACTGCTATTGGTGTTGCAAATCGTTACTTGTCGGATAATGGTATGGAGTATGTGGATTTGGGGCAGATTGAACAGATAAAAAAAGATCAGGCCGCAGCTTATGAAGATGAAACAGGCCAGTCAATATCGATGATACAGTGGATAGCTGGAAAATTAAATGCAGATATTTATATTGAAATAGTTATTGATGCAAATTCAAATACAAAAAATAACAGATATTACGGCAGTGCAAGTGTCTCTCTGAAGAATTTTGATGCATCTACAGCAGCCGGCCGGGGTGCAAGTTATTATCAGACAGTTCCACCTGCAATGAGTACAGTTTCTGAAGCAGATGCTCTTAATAATGCAGTTGCATCGGCTACTTTTAATGCTATAAAAAAAGCCGTTGATCAGGCACGAAGTTATACACGGAAAGAACTGACTCAGGGAATTAAATATGATCTTGTAATTCAGAATACAAGTGACTCCCGGTTAATGAGGACCTTTATGAAAAAAATGGAAAGAAAAGTAAAATCTATAAAGCGGGTTTCCACATCTCCGGAAGAGACAAAGTATGATGTTAGAC
>JALTGJ010000324.1 GCA_027077185.1 Spirochaetales bacterium
GATTTAGAATAAACAAATGGTAGTATTTTATTAAGAAAAAAACAAGAAAAAGATTAATTTTCAACTATAACTCCAGATAGTTTGAATCTACCTGGAGATAATATAAATCATAAAAATAACACTAGCCTTCAAAAAAATCCTTTAATAAAGGCTGAAGTTTTTTTCTGGAAATCCCTAAATTCTTCTGATTATAGAATACACAGCTATTACCGGAAGAAGCTATGTCCAGTTTTTCAAGACCAAGAGCAGAACCTTCCATAAAAGAAACAGTTTTTTCTCTTAAATTAGAATCAGGTACATAGACAACAAGCTGTCTGGTAAATTCCGGAGCTGTAAAAGCATTCATAGCCAAAAGTACGTCAAGTTTCCTTTCTTTTAAGTAGCTGTCAAATGCATCTGCAATTGCAGGGTCTTTTGCAGCCCAGTCTTCTACAGGAAGAAGAACAGAACCAATTCCAAGTTTTACAGACCCCAATTGCCACTCTTTATAATCCTTTCTTAAAAGATCATAACTGCCCAGGGAAGAAACATTAAATTTTTCAAACTGGAGTTTGTCAAATAATTTTTTACTGTCCAGACCTGCAATATCAACAAGTTCTTTAGCCGCAGCAGCATCATCATCAGTTACCCTACCCGCATCCGGATCCAGATTTACAGTATCCAGCAAAATTGTTCCAAGAAGAAGAGTTCCAAGAGAATTATTAATTGAATCTTTCTTATCCTTCAAAAAAGCCTCTGCAATAATAGTTGCACATGAACCAACAGGTCTTATATCCGTAATTGTTTCCCGAGGATAGGATTTTTCATCTGCATGATGATCAAGAATCTCTGACAGTGCTGTTTCCAGACCAGTCTGGAGGGAAGAGAGTTTATTGTGATCCACAAGTACCAGATTAAGATTACCCCCTGCTTTTAACTTTTCAAGATCTACATCCTCTGAAAACAACAGAGTATCTATACTGATCCCGGCTTCATTAAAAAGATAGACAGCTTCGGTTCTAAGTTTAAAATCTGCTTTTGGAATATTAATTAATGGGAAGCAACTCTCACCTGGTTTCTTAAGATTAAGATACCATGCATACGAAACAGCAGAAGCCATAGAATCCAGATCTGCAGCCTCGTTTCCCATAACTATTGTTATCTGTTTTGTATTGGAAAAATTGTTTTTCAGACTTCCAAGCCATGTCGCCATATTATTGTTCATAATTTACTCCTGCTATTTAAATATAAAACTATTATCATAGTATTTTATAATTTTGAACAGTAATATAACCATCAAACTTTTTAATAGTATTCATAATAAAGATTGATTGTACAAAATTATCCAAATCAATCATTATGCATAATGAAGGAAATTCTATCTGTACAAGTACAATTAATTGGGGTACAGTAGAATTAGATAACAGGTATTAAAAGGAGTTTTTATGAAAAAAGCATTAGCCATTCTCTTACTAATTGCGATTGTTTCTTTTTCTGTTTATGCAGCAGGACAAAACGAAGGAACAAAAGGAGCAGCAGCATTTCCTACAAAACCAATTAAACTGGTAGTTTACACAGGACCAGGTGGTGCCGGAGACATTCTTTCCAGAAAGTTTGTAGACATTGCCAGTAAATATACTGATGCTACCTTTGTTGTAGAAAATAAAGCCGGTGCCGGAGGAATTGTTGCTATGGAATATGTTGCAGCAACAAAACCAGATGGGTACACTCTTATGTATATGACAAAATCAAATATTTCCAAGCTTGTTACTACAGATTCAGAGCTTGATCCAATGACATTTGACTGGATTGCCCAGATGCAGATTGATCCTGAAGCTGTTATTACAAATAATAAAACTTCTGTTGTAACCTGGGAGCAGGTTGTTGCAGATGCTAAAGCCAAAGGTGGCAAACAACTATGGCTTGGTCCCGCAGCAGGAGGCCTTGATAATGTTACTGCAGAAGCAATATGGAAAGCAGCAGGAATTAAGGGGACATGGGTTCCATTTGCAAGTGGTGGAAAAGCCAAAGCAGCTTTACTTGGAGAACAGGGGATTACCTATACTGGGAATCCGGGAGAAATTTTAGGAAAACCTGATTTTTCTGTTGCTGCAGTTTGTACAGCAGAAAGACTCCCTCAGTTCCCTGATGTTCCTACTTTCAAGGAATTAGGAGTTGAAGGTTTGGAAAATGAAGTTATGTGGAGGGGGTTTGCAGTTAAAGCAGGTACTCCTGATAATATTATTGCCTGGTATGATGACATTTTCGAAAAAGTTAAAAACGATCCTGACTGGATTGCTACATATGCTCCTATGGGGAATATGCTTGTGCATAAAACCAGAGACGAGTTTAACAAGATCGTTCAGGCAGATTATGATGCTTACAAAGCAGCAAAAAAATAATCAAATTACTCTTAATGCAGATCTGTAAAATAGGTAGAGACGCCCTATAGGGCGTCTCTACCTGTATATATTCAGGCTGTTCGAAACAAGCAGGTATAAAATGCAAATAATTAATTTTCTAGGAAGAGGAACCGGTTTCCGGATTCTTTTAGCGGTTCTGGGACTTATTTACCTAAGTATCGCATTTATTATTATAAAATCATCTAAAAAAGAATATGCTGGAAGAATACTAATTCCACTGTTCTTTATAGGAATTGCCATAGTATTTGGTATTATTGCAATTGGATTTCCTGATAAAGGGGATAATGTTGGTCCAGGTGTTGTACCGGGATTGTGGATTATAGGAATTCTTGGTTTCAGTCTACTTCTTTTTTTCCAAAGCCTCACCGGTCATGATGAAAAAGATCCCCCTTGGGGAAAGACGGGTAAAGTAGCTGTTTTTATAATTATGACTGTACTGTAT
>JALTGJ010000325.1 GCA_027077185.1 Spirochaetales bacterium
CCGTGATCAGGATGTTATAAAAACAGTTGTACTGTATATGAGGATTATAGCTGTAAGCTATGGTTTCCAGGGCATTTTTTACATTGGGACAGCCTCCCTCAATGCTCTGCACAAACCATTTCATTCAGCTGGACTGGCATTGAGCAGAATGTTTTTTATCTATATTCCCCTTGCCCTTGCCGGGTCATATTTTTTTGAATTAAAAGGAATATTTATTGGAGGGTTAGTTGCTAATGTTATTGGAGGTGTTATAACAGTTCTTGTTACAAGAAGACAAACAAAGTAAACTTAAAAGATAATTATTACAGTAGAGTTAGTTATTGACCTCACCCCAAGAGTATCATAGACTAAAAGAATGAAACGAAACAAACTTATTAAAATTACATTTTTGGTTTTTATACTTCTCCTGACAGTTGGTGTTGAAATGCTATTTGCCAGAGCCGGTGGAGGCGGAAGCAGGTCCAGCAGTTCCGGAGGAGGAGGGGATCTGGGAGCTATATACTTAATAATTTATTTATTAAGAATTATTCCCTTTCCGTTTAATATTATAGTTATTGGACTTGTTATTTTCTTTTATTTCAAAGCAAACAGCAAAGCAAAAAAAGACGGCTCAGCATTCAGAGATTTTCCAATGGAGAAAAGTTCTGAAAATGTTGCAGGATATTCTGAATTCCTTAAAAATAATCCTGATTTTGAAGAATCTGAATTTATTAAAAAAGTTTCTACAGCTTTTATGGATATCCAGAAGGCCTGGACAGAAAAAGATATTTCTAAAGCACGCCGTTATATTACAGACGGAGTTTATCAAAGATTTGTGACTCAGGTTACCATGATGAATCTTCTTAAACAAACTGATCAGGTAAGCAATATAGATATTCATAATATATGGATAGATAAAGTTGAACATGATGGAGATTTTGATATTATCCATGCCGGAATTAGTGCTTATGCTGATGATATTTTTAAATCGGAACTGTCAAAAAGTCTGAACTCGGATGTATCGGAAGATTTTATTGAATACTGGTCCTTTATCCGGAAAAGGGGAAGTAATAAAAAAGCAGATCTCTATGGAACTGTAGAGTGTCCTAACTGCAAGGCTCCTCTGGATGGAAAAAACTCTGATGTTGTAAAATGTACATTCTGCGGAACCCTTCTAAACAATGGTGAGTATGACTGGATACTTTCCGAAATAACCCAGGCAAATGATTATGCAGCTTCACGGACCAGTAGGAAAAAAATTGATCATGTTGCATCCGAGATTACTAAAAATGCTTTTGGAGAAGAAAGTTCCGTACAACTTTTGGAAGACAAGGCAAGTAATGCATATCTGCAGATTATCGCTGCTTTAAGTTCCGGTACAATAGTAAAAGTAAAACGGTTTATAAGTGAAGGTTATGGGAAAAAGCTGGAATCAGTTAGTACAGATAATAAAATAGCATACAACAGAATTTTTCTTAATGATGTGTCCCTTATAGGTGCAGGAAAGACTGAAACTGATAATCTTTTATACATTTCCATTCGTTCTTCATTTCAAAGAATTAAAATACTTGACAAGAATAAAATCTCAAAAATTGATCCCTTTGTTGTATCTAAAACAGAAGTTTTAATCTTTAAAAAAGCTATTAATGGAGGAAAATCCAAGGGTTCTTTATATGCGGGATCATGTCCTGCATGCGGAGCACCAGTGGAAGATGAATTTGCAGCAAAATGCTCCTATTGTGGTACAGCATACAACAGGGGAACTAAGGACTGGGTCGTTGAAAATATTATCTCCATGGAAGAATATGCTGGAATATCCAGTAAAGAGATGACAAGCTCTGTTAAGGCAGCAGTTATAGACGGAGTTTATGATATAAAAGACTATGCCATGAACAATATAATGATGATTATAGCTGCAGACGGGAAATTTGACAGTAGGGAAAGGCAGTTGGCAGAAACTATTGCAAAGAAGTTTGGATACAAGACAAATATAATTGAACCGTTATTCAAACAGGCGGCTTCAGGAAGGCTGTCGATAAAAATGCCTGAAGACAGAAAAAAACGTGAGAAAATATACAGTCTTATGGTTAAAGCAGCTATGGCGGATAATGATCTAAGCTCCGAAGAAAGCAGGCTTCTGGATGAAGTGAAGAAGGTATATCTGTAAATGAACACACAAAGCCTTCAAAATACTCTATTGATTCTTCCTGGTTTTAATAGTAAATTAAATGTATGGTGATTGTAGCTACAACCACCATACATCATAAGGAGTAAATTAATGCCCAGGACTGCAACAATTCAAGCCAGAATTGATCCGGAGATCAAAATAAAAGCAAAAGATATATTGAATAAACTACACATCTCTATGTCCGATGCTATTTCAATCTACTTAACTCAAGTTACATTACAAAATGGGATTCCTTTTGATATTAAGATTCCAAATGAACTAACTGTTGAAACTATAAGAAAAACTGAAGGGGGTAAAGAACTTCACCAGGTAAACTCAGTAGATGAGCTTTTTAAGGAACTTGACAGTTGAGAATCGTTTACACAACTCAATTTAAAAAAGATTACAAAAAAATTAAAAAACAGAATCTAAAATTAGGTAAATTAAAAAATGTTATTGAAAAACTATTAACCGAAAACGTATTAGAACCAGAATATAAGGATCACCAATTACTAGGCTCTTTCAAAGGTTATTGTGATTGCCATATTAAACCTAACTGGATTCTTATTTACAAAATAATTGAGGATAAGCTAATACTCGAAAGAACGGGATCACATTCAGAATTATTTAAAAAATAAGGTTAATATAGATTACATCTGGTAAAAACTAAATTAACTCCTTTAGAC
>JALTGJ010000326.1 GCA_027077185.1 Spirochaetales bacterium
TTATAACCAGTACCTATATATATATTGAATGGTATGAGAGTGGAGACCCTAATGTGAATTCTAAGAATTATAATATTGGGAAATTGATAAAGGAACCGGCAGGGGGGGATAATCCCCTTCCGGCTCTGGTTTAAGATACAAGTAAAAACACTTATTCTGCTTATGGCCAGTTTGGTTCGATATTATCTGTACCGGTATTTGTTATAAAATCTCCATGTGTAGGATTTTGCGTAACTGTCCATCCGCTCATATCATGGCCGGTATACGCACTTGCGGAATAAAACATATAACCCATATTAGTAACATTGGCCGTCTTTGCTCCCCAGGAAAGATCTCCGTTAAAGGCAGATGCCCAGCCGAACATTCTATACATTGAAGTTACAGCGGAAACATCCCAGTTAGTAAGATTTTGATTAAATCCAATAGCATGTATGAACATTTCATGCATATTGGTAACAGAGGAGACATCCCATTCCCCTATATTTCCATTAAAATTATCTGTGCCGTTAAACATACTGTCCATGTTTGTAACCGACGAGACGTTCCATCCCCCTATATCCCGATTAAACTCTCTTGCAGTAGCAAACATATATTGCATATCGGTAACAGCGGAAACATTCCAGTTGTCTATATTCCCATTGAATTTATATGCTCCGGAGAACAGTCTGTTCATATCTGTAATATGGGAAACATCCCAGTTTCCAAGATCTCCGTTGAATAGGTTTGTTTGGCCAAACATTTCACTCATGTCTGTTACCTGTGAAAGATCCGGGGCATCGACTGCATTTTCCACTAAAGAATCACAGTCTATGAAAGCCCCTGCCATACTCTTCCATTCAATGGATCCCCAGTTTTCTATTGAAGCAATAATATTCCTGTATGTTCCAGCTCCTTTAAAATATATTGAAGGAAAGGTTCCCCATATTTTTACAGTATAGGTTCCAGCTACAGTATAAGAATGGGTTGCATCATCTGTTACAGCGGAATCTTTAGTTCCGTCCCCCCAGTCTACATTGTAATTGTATGTGTAGTTGGAATTTGTCGGAATGGCTATAGTGTCTCCATCATTGGCAATAGTCCAGGTTGTTACAAATCTGTCTTCAAAGACAGTTAGCGTATAACTGTCTGAAACACTGTTATAGTTATCATCCCCTGTATTTTCTGCTGTTATTTCAGTTGTTC
Source organism: Spirochaetales bacterium (assembly GCA_027077185.1). The sequence goes on from JALTGJ010000326.1 coordinate 1,183, forward strand.
CCAAACCGAGAATAGTTACCTCGCCGGTACTGCTGTCAACAGTAGCTACCTCTGTATTGCTCGAACTGTAAGTAGTTGTTCCTGTTCCTTCTACTCCTGTTACCGCTTTAACAAAACTAATTTCCGTTATCCCTTTTGATAGATCTGCTCCTGCAGAAAATGATGCTTGTGACATAATTCCTCCTCCTGCAGAAAGTGATGTTTGTAACACATTTTCTCCGGGCATTTTGCAGGCAAAGAACCCTACCGTCATGGCAAAGATTGCAAGTGCTGTTAGTAAAGCTTTTCTTTTCAATTTTTTCTCCTTTTATTTCTCCGGGTCTTCCCTTTTTATTTCAAAAATCAATTCCGGAAATTACAAAAAAATAAAAGCAATTATCATGCCAACTAATAAATGGATACAGCTGCTATGAGATAAGCTTAAAGGCTTATAAAGTTCAATTAAGTAGTTTTACGGCTAAAATGTCGTTCATCTCGACTAACGGGGCGAATTTAATGGACTCAAAATCTTTTTACCATGCTTTTAGAGAGGAAAGAACTATTCCCTTTTGCTTAGATAAGTGTTTAAGCCTTTTTAAAAACCTGGCACGAAAAATGCTAGTAATACTTTAAAGGCGGGAAAAATGAACTCAAACGGTACTCATAACACATCCAATTCCAAGGCAGAAGCATCTGAAAATTTGCATTGTTCATTTATTCCTGCTGAAGGATTAACAGGAACAATGATCATTGTGCCCAGAGGAACAATCGACACATACAGTGTCTCATATTTTAAAGAACGGTTAAATATTCAAATTAAGCAGGGACATATAAGGCTTGTTTTTGATCTGAACAATATTGAATATATTTCTGCAGTCGGGGTAGTGCTGTTTATTCAGCTTCTCAATGACATTAGAAAAGAGGGTGGAGATATAATCCTTACCGGATTACGTAAGAATGTTGAGGATGTGTTTCAGCTTCCGGGATTTTCCGGTTTTTTTACCATCAGCAATTCTGTTGCTTCTGCACTGGAGATAATTAAGGATAATGGGAATAATTTATAATACAGCAGCATTGCCTGATCTGACTCTACTGCTATCTTCCTTAAAGGTTACATCTAACGTCCAGTGAAGGGGGTTTTCTACACCCCAATGTCCACGACACGCTTTAGCAAAAAGTTTTGCATCACTATCTAAACTTACAAGAAAATAACGTCGTTCACAAGAAATTTTGTTTCCACTTTCTCTAATAGATTCCACCATAGCAATGCTGTTAACCCCATTCCTTTTATTGCAAGCACATAATCAGCTTCTGATTCTCTAATCTCTTTTACTATTTTTTTCTGACAAACCATTGCATCTATTGTGACAAAGCAGCCTTCTAAATCAAGGAGATTCAGTAATTCTGGTATCGCAGTTATTTCATTACTTTTATCCTCTACTTTCACCTGTCCAGGAGTTAATCCATTCTCTGCTGCCCAGGCGCTAACAATATATGTCATTGGTGTATCAGTGTTACCGGCACGACGTAATGCTTTTCCATGTTTGTTGCATACTAAAATAGGACAAAGTTGCAACCCGGAATTCTCCACAATTGCAGAAGTAAAATGTGGGAGTTTCAGTAATAAATATATCCATGTAATATGAATCATTTATAGTTGCAGGGAGTATAAGGAGAATGCTTAAAATGACAGAAATCTATATTTTGAAGAGGGGAAAAGTATCACTGAGATTAATCGGATAACCGGCAAAAAGGGCATAATGTTGTAAAATATGTCCATTGTGAAGATATTCCTGATATAGAGTTGGCGATAAAAGAGTACAACCGCTTTATGGATCTCGTAGAGAAATATGCAGATGAGATAATAAAGCAATCACGTAAAGAAAAAATTATTGAGTTAATTTATATGCGTTTGCCCTGTTTTAAATGTAAGATTACCTTGACCAAACAGTTATATTTTTTATTCCATATCAACTACATCTTTTAACCAGGGGATAGAAGACTGGGCTCCCACTTTTGTTACAGAAAGGGAGGCGGCATTTACTGCAAATTCTGCAGCTTTGGTCAATTCCCAGTCATTTGCCAGTCCATATGCAAAAACACCGGCAAAAGTGTCACCAGCAGCAGTTGTATCAACAGGGGGTAGATCCGGAGCTTCTATTTTAAGCACTTTCCCATTGGAAATAATTGTAACTCCTTTTTTCCCCTCAGTCAAAATAAGAGTGCCTACTCCCTTTTTGTTCAGAATGGCTGCTTTCTCTGCAAGGCTTCCGGTTTTATTTCCCAAAACTATATCCAGTTCATGTTCATTTGGAAGCAGATAATCTACATTAGATAATAATTCGTCCGATAGTTTTACTGCAGGAGCAGGATCCAGAATAACTGTTGTACCGTATTTTTTACCAAGTGCTGCTGCATACTCTATAGTTTTCAGGGGGATTTCCAATTGAAGAAGGAGAAAATCTGCCTCTTCAATTTCTCCCTTAAGTGTTTCCACCATCGATGGTAAAATTTCGCCATTGGCTCCGGAGGCCAGAATAATTCTGTTGTCTCCATCTGCTTCCCTGACTATTAAAGCAATACCGGTATGTATTCCCAACTGTTCGATATTCCCGGTTTTAACATTACTTCTTTTCAATTCTGCAATCAGAGTATTTCCAAATTCATCATTTCCGCATGCGCTTATAAAAGAAATGTCCGATCCCATACGACCAGCTGCCACAGCCTGGTTTGCACCCTTCCCTCCCGGAATCTGAGCATATTCGCTTCCGCTAACGGTCTCACCTTTTTTGGGGAAAGGATCTGCAAGAATAGTCAGATCCATATTCATACTGCCAAGTACTACTATTTTTTTCATAATTGTTCCTTTTTATCTTTTTGCTGATTTTTTGAATACTATCAGTGTTTCAAAATGTCTTGTTCCAGGGAAAAGATCTATTAAATGTATTTCCAGGATATCATATTTATTTTGTATTTTTAGTGAATCTCTTTTTAGGGTTGCAGGATCACAGCTAATATAAAAAATAAAAGGTGCTTCAATTTTTTCTATGTAAGAATCTATAAATTTAACACCAGCCCGGGGAGGGTCAAAGATTATCAGATCCGGTGTTGAATAATTTAAACTCTTAAAAGAGTTTTTTATTTTATTTAACGGATCGTTTTTATACAGATCAATATTTATAAAACTTTGATTTGTATTCTGCATTTTAGGCAGGGTGTTAATATTTGCATTAAGGTCGTATACCTTTATAAGGGCATTATTAAAATCCTGTGATAGATTTCCATTACCTCCAAAGATATCCAGTATTAGAAGTTCTCTGCTCTTATCCAGATATTTATCATACATTTTTGTAACAAGCGCTGTTAGAGCAATTCCCATTTTATTGTTGACCTGGGTAAAGCCACCCTCAGCGTAAGGTTTATTTACAGTTATTTTAGGAATTGCATCTTTTGGTTTTAGATATATTTCAATGTACCCCTTTTTTTCATTACTTTTTTTTATAACTTCTTTCCAATTGTTATCCCTGTACAAGTTTGTAACTGTATCTTTAACCAGGGAAGAAGGTAACATGCAGTCTGATGCTTTTATTAGATTACTTGAATGGCTGCTTATAAGTCCAAATCCTTCAGTTTCCATGTTGTAATGAATCTGGACTCTATTTCTGTATCCAAACCTCTGTGAAGCAGAATGAATTTGAATTTCAACTGATTCAGGGAGCAGCCGGATAAACATTCTTTTCAAGGATTCTGTTTTAAAAATAATTTCATTATTATAATCTGTGTGAAGAAACTGACAGCCTCTGCATTCATAGTAGTGTGGACATTCCGGACTAATTCTATCTGGTGATTTAATATTTAGATTACCAGGGTCTGTTAACTTTCCAAAAACCACACCCTTCGCCTTTCGATAAACTTCAGCAGTTCCTGTTTCTCCAGGGAGTGTTTTTTCTATAAAGGCTATTTTATTTTCTTTTGAAACACCCTGCCCCAGGGGATCCAAGTGTTCAATTGTAAATTTTATATTTTCCATACAAAAGCATTATAACAGGATTTCGTCTATGGGTAAGATCTGTTTCCCATGACGTATGGTAAGAATAGCTACCTTGATTTTTTCAACCCTATAGATAATACGATAATTCCCATAAATCAACTCTCTAATATTTTCTCTTTCTATCTCGGGAACTATTCTCCCTGCCTTTGGGGATGATTTCAAGATATCAACTTTCTCAATAATATTTTTAACCCATCTCTCAGCTGCTGTTTTATTATCAAGTGAGATATATTCAGCAATTTCTGCGGTTCTATCCAAAGATAGAGGAGACCAAATTATTTTCATTTACTTATTCTATTTAAGATAATATTTTTTACTTCGCTGTGGTCTATACCTTTACCCTCTTCAATTTGGTTTATTGATGTCTGTACATCTTGAAATAATTCAAGTTTTTCCTGCATGGCATCAAAAACACCAGCATCCAGCAAGACCGCGGAACTCTTTCCATGCTGAGTAATAATAAGAGGTCGTTTAGTAGAATGCACCTGCTTGAGAAATGAAGCAATTCCAGTTCTAAATTCAGACATAGAACGGATATCCTGATCTATTTTTAATCGTTCCAATTGAATCTCCTAATATCATTTTATATGTACGTTATAAAGTATAATATAACGTACTAAATAATTTGTAAATATCTTGACACTATTCATTGTTAAGTATTATAAGTGTGTAAGGTTAACTTTATTATCAGGAAAAAATATAAAACAAAGATTCATTCCTTAAACGTGAAACAGGGGTATGTTTTTAATAAATTTGGACAGTTTGATATTGTAATAGATGAAAATGTTTATATTAGACTTGATACTTCTGTCCCTGATATCAGAGGAAACAGGATTAAACTATGAGAAGAAAAGATAAAGAGATAACAGACAAAAAGGAAATGGAACAAATTTTTAATGAGGCCAAAGTATGCCGAATAGGAATTTTTGACGGTAAAAAGCCCTACATAGTTCCCATGAACTTTGGATATAAGGATAATACCATTTATTTTCACTCTGCATCATCCGGAAAAAAAATTGAATTATTGAAACAATCTCCGGGAATTTGTTTTGAAATTGATATTCCAGCTTCGGTTGTTACAGCCAAAGAAGCCTGCAACTGGACTATGGGATATCGCTCTTTAATGGGAGAGGGAAAAGCTGTTTTTATAGAAGGTTCAGAGAATAAAGCGAAAGCCCTTAACATAATTATGGAGCATTATTCAGAAAATAATAAATGGAATTTTGATAGTAAAATGGTAGAAAGCATCGCTGTCTTTAAAATAGAAATTGAACATATCTCTGCAAAAAGATCCGGAAGTTGATTTCTTGCCTTTCCAAACCCTTTCATAAGCCAGGTTTTTTCCACCTGTCTGGTATCACAGATAATTAATAATCACATAAGACAAAGGACTTTTTGGCAAATTCTCACATTTATCAAAGGACTATTTGGCAATACTATCTGTATTTTTTTTGTAGTGTTTTCTAATTTTCCGGTATATAATTTAAGTACAAGGTAGATATAAAATACTATACAAGAAGTTTATTGAACTGATTACAAGAAATACTGCTCATTCTATGTATGGATTACTGAGCTTCAGTGCTGTCTTAACTGTTAATCGATGGATCTTAATAAAACAATACCAGCTGTTTGTGAGGTATTGTTTGTATGGAGAGTGATCATGAAATTACGAAACTGCTCTGTTTTTTTGATTTGTATTCTGACTTTTTTAATGAGCTCGTCTTTATTTAGCGAGCAAAAAAATCTTCTTTCTGTTAGTGCAAACCCTTATATTACCTTCCCCCTTGGTTCAAGTTCGGAAATATTTAATTCAGGATTTGGAGCTGAAGTAACAGCTGCTTATTTCCCAGGTTCACTTGGAAATCTTGGGGCTTCATTTCAAAGTAATTTTCTTATGCTGCCTATTAAGATTTCTGAATCTGTTTGGGCCTTATCAGCATCTGCAGGACCTGTTTACAGCTTAGCTGTAGGAAACAGGTTTATAATTAATACTCATGCTATAGCAGGATTATATTACTGGAGCCCTGTTGACTGGGACATAGAAAGAGAAAATATTGGTGGTTTTTTATTTGGAGGTGGTACGGGCTTATCCTTTCAGTTAAGCAAATCCTTTTCAATTGGTTTAGATGTATCTTATAAATATTATTCACAACTTTATAATGGAATTAGTTCCAGTATTGCTGTGGGGTGGAATCGTGATCTTACCCGGGAACAATTATTTGAAGAAAGAGGTAAGGGGCTGGAGTTATTAAATATTTCTATTTCTCCCATATTCCCTGTTTTATATAAATACTATGATACTAATCCGATTGGAACAGCTCTTATAAGGAATTATGAAAAAAAGACAGCAAAGGATATAAAGATCCACTTTTTTGTAGACAGGTATATGGATAATCCTATGGAAATTACTGTTCCCTTTAATCTGGTTTCAGGAGAAGAAAGAGTCATAGAGCTTTTTAGTTTATTCACCGAAGATTTAATGCAGATTACAGAAGGAACCAAGGCTTCTTCTAAAATAAGTTTATCATATACAATGGGCGGTAAGTTGCAAACCAAAGAATATACTCCTGGTATTGATTTTTATAATAGGAATGCCATGACCTGGGATGATGATAGAAAAATTTCATCTTTTATAACAGCAAAAGATCCGGAAATACTTGAATTTGCAAAAAATGTAAGTTCCTGGATACAGGATATAAAAAATCCATCAGTAGACGAAAATCTGCAAAAAAGTATGGCAATATTTGAGGCTATTAAAGCATATGGAATCCATTATGAGGTTGACCCAACAACCCCTTTTACTGAATTATCTATTCAGAAAACAGCAATTGATTTTCTTCAGTTTCCAAGACAAACTCTTAAGTATTCAAATGGTGATTGTGATGATTTAAGTTCCTTATACACTTCCATGCTGGAAGCTGTTGGTATAGAAACTGCCGTTATTACGATTCCAGGACATATTTATTCAGCATTTCTTCTTAAATCGTCTCCAGTAGAAGCTGAAAAAATGTTCAGCAGACGGGAAGATCTTATAATTATTGGGGATAAAGCCTGGGTTCCGGTGGAAATAACGCTTTTTCAGGAATCTTTTGAAAAAGCCTGGCAAACCGGTGCAAAAGAGTGGAGGGAAAATATTATAAAAAATCAGGCTGAATTGTATGAAACCAGGGAATCATGGGGAATTTATCAGGCTGTAGGATTTAATGAAGGTTCTGGTATTAGCC
>JALTGJ010000327.1 GCA_027077185.1 Spirochaetales bacterium
CTTCTTTTTCAAGTTTAGCTATTTCTAAAGGGATATCAATAATTTCCCGAATAAAAATAAATGCCTCAAAGCCCTTTCCCGGAACAGCAACACTTCCACCTGTATCAGGTTTATTATAAACAATACTAAGTTCCGAAGCCCTGGTAAGTGATTTTATAAGTTCAAAATACTCTTTAAACAAAGGACCGGCAGTAAAATTATCATCTAAGGATACCACAATGGGGATTTTCTTTTCCGGTGCAATTGTAAATTCGCTTCTAATTGTTCTAATTCCCCTTATTAAATCCTGCAAAAGTTCAAAATTAGCTGCTATTTCCAAATTAGTTCTTTCAGGAGTTTCTTCAGGATAGGGTGCTGTAATTATATTTTCCCTGCTGTTTGGCAGTTTTTGATATATCTCCTCAGTAATAAAAGATAAAAACGGATGAAGAAGCCTTAGAGATTCTTCCAAAAGATTAATTAAAATTGTAATTGCCCTGTTTTTTTTATGTTCATCATTACTGTAAAGATTAAGTTTTGATGCTTCAAGATACCAGTCACATAAATCATTCCAGAAAAACTCATATACAATCTGAGCCCCATCATTAAAGCGATAATTTTCCATAGAAGATTTTACTATACCAGCTGCTCTGTTAAGCTTATGATAAATCCACTTATCTACATTTTCCAGTTCATATTCGCTACTGTTCAAAAGAGTACGGTCTTTAAGATTCATTAGCATGTATCTGGTGGCATTCCAAATTTTATTTGCAAACTTTGAACCAAACTTAAAAGCATCTTTATCAATTAGAATATCCTGACCCTGAGCTGCTAAAAAAACAAGGGTAAATTTCATGGCATCAGCACCGAACTCATCTACAATTTCCAGGGGATCCAGCCCATTCCCCAGAGATTTTGACATCTTTCGGCCCTTTTTATCTCTAACCAGACCCGTTAAATATATATCACGGAAAGGAACCTGACCCAGGAATTCCTCACTGGCCATTATCATTCGGGCAACCCAGAAAAAGAGTATATCGTAACCTGTAACCAGAGTAGAAGTTGGAAAATATTTTTTATAATCTGCTGTTTCCTCCGGCCAGCCAAGAGTGGAAAACGGCCACAGCCAGGAAGAAAACCAGGTATCCAGAACATCTTCATCCTGTTTTAGATTGCTGCTCCCGCACTTTGGACACTTTGCAACATCAGTTTTAGAAACAATCATCTCTTCACAATCAGAGCAGTACCAGACGGGGATTCTATGTCCCCACCAAAGCTGACGACTTATACACCAGTCACGTATTCCACTTAACCAATGTTTATAGGTATTTTCCCATTTTTTTGGAAAAAACCGTACTTCTTCATTTTCCCATGCCTTTAGTGCTTTATCAGCCATACCCTTCATACTTACAAACCACTGTTCTGACATATATGGTTCTATAACTGTATTACAACGATAGCAGTGGCCTACCTGATGATTATGATCTTCTTTATTTATAAGAAGTCCAGTTTCTGATAAATCTGCGACAACAAGTTTTCTGGCCTCTTCACATTTTAGACCTCTGTATTTTTCAGGAACATTATTATTAAGAGTCCCGCTTTTGTGAAGAATATTTATTCTTTCCAGATTATGTCTGTTTCCAATTTCCCAGTCATTTGGATCGTGTCCCGGTGTTATTTTAAGTGCACCTGAACCAAACTCCCTGTCTACATAACTGTCAGCAATAATTTTAAATTTCCTGTCTGTTAATGGAAGTAAAACCTCTTTCCCAACCAAATCTGTATATCTGTCATCTTCAGGATGGACTGCTATTGCAGTATCTCCAAACATTGTTTCCGGTCTGGTAGTTGCAATTTCTATTCTGCCGCTGCCGTCTGCAAGGGGATAATAAACATGATACAGAGCACCTGGTTCTTCACTGTGTTCAACTTCATCATCAGAGAGTGCAGTCCCGCAGGAAGTACACCAGTTGACAAGGTATTTGCCCTTATATATAAGCTTTCTTTCATAGAGAGTTACAAAAACATCCCTTACAGCTTTTGACAACCCCTTATCCAGAGTAAATCTTTCTCTGCTCCAGTCACAGGATGCACCTATTTTTTGGAGTTGTTTTGAAATAATTGCATGGTGCTCATCCTTAACCTTCCATGTTTCTTCTACAAACTTCTCCCTTCCCAAATCCAGACGTTCAACACCCTTTGCCCGCAATTTTTTCTCTACTATATTCTGAGTAGCAATACCTGCATGATCTGTACCGGGAAGCCAGAGAGTAGGTCTGCCAGTCATCCGGTGATATCGTATTAAAATATCCTGCAGGACATTATTTAAACCATGCCCCATGTGCAGAACACCGGTTACATTTGGCGGTGGAATAACTATTGTAAAGGGGTTACTATTTTTTTCGGGAGCATCACTCTCTTTTGGAGAAAAAAGATTATTATCCATCCAGTATTTATAAATCCGTTCTTCAAAATCTGCCGGATTAAAAACCTTATCTAGTTCAACAGCATTCATCACTTACTCCCGTAGTATTAACATTATTCTGGTTTTACTATGGGCGACATAGTATCAGAGGAAAGGGACTCTATCAAGGTTAAGGCTTTTTCAGTTTGTATGAATAAAATTATCTAATATCTTTAAAAGACTGTTCAACTATACCTGAAACATTATCAAAAACTTCTTCAAGAGTACCTGTTCCATCAATTTTAACAACACCATGAAGAGTATTATACTTATTTATAACAGGTATTGTTTTTTCTTCATGCTCTTTAAGCCTTTTAATAATTTTAGTTGTACTTGTATCATAAGGCATGCAGTCTTCAGTTTTACTTCTTGCATCGAGCCGCTTTAGAAGTTCAAGAGTTGGAACCTCAATTTCTATAATCTTTGCTATAGATGTATTATTTTTTTTCATTAAACCATCAAGAATATAGGACTGAACCAAAGTACGTGGAAAACCTTTAAAAATATAACCACGTATATTCTCTGAGTTTTCCAGTTTTTTTTCTATAAGTCGAACGACAATCTCATCGGGAACAAGATTTCCGTTTTCATATAGTAATTTAATTTCTTTGCCGATATTCGAATTCTTTTTTATTTCCTGATTTAGAATATCTCCGGTAGCTATGTATTCCAGATTGAATTTTTTGGCAAGTGCTTTTCCAACAGAACCTCTTCCCGAACCAGGGTACCCGAAAAGCACAATATTAAGCAGTTTTTTGTTTAACTCTCTATCAATAATAGCGCGAACTTCTTTACTTACATTTTCAATGGAATTTACACCATTTATTTTATGATAGATACCTTTCTCTTCAAAAAAAGTAAGTACCGGAAGGGTCTTTTCCCTGTATTCCTTTAGGCGGTTCTTTATAACAGTTTCATTGTCATCTGATCTGCCGGATAATTTTCCTCTTTCCAGTAGTCTTTTAACAGAAACATCTTCTCCAACCTCAAGACTAATTAAACAATCAAGTTTTGTATTGAGCTTTATCATAAGACCTTCAAGAATATATGCCTGAATATAGGTTCTGGGGAAACCATCAAAAAGAAATCCATTTGCATGAGGGTTTGCATTAATTGTTTTTTCTATAATCTGAACAATTATTTCATCTGAAACCAGACCTCCGGCAGCAATTATATTTTTTGCTTCAAGACCCAAAACAGACTCTTCTTTAATTTCTCTCCTTAAAATATCACCGGTGGAAATATAATGTAAATTATACTCATCTATAAGAAATTTTGATTGTGTACCCTTTCCAGCTCCGGGAGGTCCAAATAACGCGACATTTAACATATTCAAAGGTTAGCATGATAAATTTAATAATACAAGTTTAAATTGATTAAATATATTTTAGGAATCCATCAATAATATTTATAAGTACTTATAAAAACTAGCGCCGGTTTGCAGCTGAAGCCCTTCGTGCTCTGGAAATTTTTTCCATTTTTAAGTAGTAACCTGCCTGTTTTGCTATCTCTTCCATGTCGGATACACGTATTTTGTTATCAACAAGCTTAAATTTTGTATTTTGAAAAAGATCCCTTATGGGTTTATTCCCTTCTCCCTTAGCAAAACCTACCATACTTATAAGTTCTTTTGTTCCGAAATCAAATGAATAAGCATCATTGCATATCGGTACCCTTAGTTTTTCCAGCTGAATCCATAAAACATGATAAAGACGTCCAAGAGGATCACTTATTTCGGTATTGGCCAGTTGTTTATAAATAAACCATATTCTTTCCGAAAGAAGTTGGGTTAGGCGGGTAATAATTTGAGGCTGTGCAGTGACCATTCTTTTAAAATTAGCTTTATTTACAGCTAACAGGACAGCATCTTCGTGTGCAATGGCAGAGGCACTCCTGGGTTTATCTTCCAGTAATGACATTTCACCAAAGATATCACCGGATTTAAGCAGGGCCAGCATAACTTCACTGTCATTTACAATTTTAGTAATTTTAACACTGCCTTTTTGTATTATATACAATTCCTGCCCTGGTTGGGACTCAGAAAATACCATAGTATTTTTTGGATAGCTCCGGGTAAATTCCTCACTGCTTCCATCTAAAAATACTGCTTTGGAATAGGGTTTTATCTTTCCCATTCTTTCTCTGGCAATTTTAATACTCTCTCCATCCGGACAATATTTTATATATTGATGATATGCATAATAAGCATGATTATACTGATTCTGTCTTGCATAGTATTCGGCAACCCTAAAAAGATGATCTGGATTATCATTTGCAGTACTTTTTAGAGTTATCCTTGTAAGGGCCTCATCTAAAAACCTCATTTTTTTACTAAACTGCTGTATAATTTTCATTGCAACTGGGGTATTTTTCTTAATTAAAAGGCCAAATTGATCCCTATGAACAGAAATAAGAACAACATCAGTTATAGCCTGTGCAGTCTCAATATGACTATGGGAAGACATAGTTGATACTACTCCAAAAAAATCACCTGGAGAAAGCACATCACTGCCCTCCTCCTCAACAATTTTAACTTCTTTGCTTATACGCACCGAACCCTGTCTGAGAATATAAAAAAAATCAGCCTTCTGTTTACCTTCTACAATGATATAAGCGCCTTTTCGAAAATTTACTAACGAAAGCTGCAATGGATTCACCATAAACCACCCGGATAATTAATTTCATTTTTTTGCTACTGGAATAATATTACACTTATATCAATCATAACACAAGCAGATAAATACTCCAATACAGCTTTTTGCACTGGTACAAAAACCTTCAATTGCTGAAAGTAAGACACAATACACAAGCCTAATATAATCTTCGGTTATTTATATTAAAGGCACCAGTATTTTTCCTGTGCTACCACCAGTTTACTACTTTTATAGGGCTCCAGACAGTTTTATAAGAATCAACACCGGTAGATGATTCTTCATGTATGGTCTGAAAAGAGTAAAATTTATCCTTACTAATAATATTCCCGGCTGGATTTGTATTTTTTATATCAATTATACCCCTGGAAAAAGCTATATGCTGACTTCCAATGTTACCAAAATAATAGTCACTGTTGCTCTCCCTAACAGGAAGATCAGAAAGACTCATATCATCTCCCATTGCCGGATCTACGGGAATCCAGCCGATACCCTTTATATAAAATTCCGACCACCAGTGATTTTTTGTCAGCTTATTTCCATATACAAGAAAACCCGCTACCGGACGGGAAGGTACCCCTGCATTTCGTGCAAGTGCTGTAAAAAGTATAGCATAATCATATGCATCAGCTTTCCTGTCATTTAAACTCTCCATAACAGTAGCAGATCCATTATCTTCAACATATTCAAGGCGCCGTAAAAGATATTCGTATAATTTTTTTGCTTTAAAATAAGGATTTTTTTCTCTTCCAACAATTGACCGGACTACTTCGGAAATAATTTTATCCCTGGAAGGAACAAGAGCATCCTCCTGGGTATAAAAAGAAACTAACTTTCTATTCTTATCATAAACACTGGAAATTGAGGAAGTGTTTATGTCTGTTTCAACTGCAAAACAGTCAAATCCCTGTGACTGACTAAAGACATATTCATTCCATGGTTCCATATTTTCTAAATTATAGCGGTTTAACCCTTTATAATCCTGCCACAGGGGCTCAGGATCAAAGGAAGACTCAACATTCCTGTGAGATAAACCGGGTTCAATAGCTGGTATCCAAATTTGGATGTTACTACCAGGTTCTGCAATAATATTTGAAACAGATACCCCATACTGAATCTGATAGCCCCTCTTCTGATTAAATCGTTTTGTACCATAGGGAGTAGTAACCTCAAAATAAAGAGAATTACTAAGCCCTCTGTCTGTACTTATCTGAACATTACCGGAACTTGCCCCATCCGGAACATATACAGATACTTCATGATCACCCCAGCTGGAATAATCGAAATCAAGTTCGGAGCAAGCTAATTTTTTTGTATTATCTGAAGAAAAAAAACTAAAAAGGACCTGACTGGAGCCCCTCTCAGAACCCAGATTCAAGCCCTTAATAGTAAGCAAATCACCTATAATTCCTTTTTCAGAAGAAATTGATTGAAGATAAGGTTCCCCGGGACCGGAAGGACCGGAGATAATTACTGGAATATTTTCCTTATTGGTGAACAGAAGCCCATTACTTAATTTTTCTCCTGACTTTACAAATATTCTACCGGAACCAACTTCATCGGGTATTTTTAATTTAATTTGTTTATCAGTCCATTCAAGATAACTTGAAACTGTAGGTCTGATACCTGCAATTATAATATAAGAGTTATCATTAAGATTTCCAAAATTTTTCCCCTTTATAAGAATGGTCTCGCCGGAGAAAGCAACAGAAGGTTCAAGTTTAATTATTTCAGGTCTGCTTCCGGTAACAAATGAAATTACAGAATAGAGAACTATTAGAATTATAAATATTACTACTGGCAGAATAGCAGGGTGTTTTAATTTTATCATTGTAGTTTTAATCTCCGGAAACCTGCTCGTGCTGAAAAACCTGAATCTCTAATTCAATATTATATACTTTAGTATCAATTGTTTTTATCATACCCAGTGGAAAAAATAAAACACTTTCTCCTGAAAGGACAGGTAAACTATTAATAGTACTGTAATGGTTTAATTCTTCGGATTCAGAGGAACCTATCCATACTTCCCCCTGGGAAACGAGAAGAATTGTTTTATCGCTCCTGATATATGGAGTAATATCTGTAATTACAAGTATATTTACACCTGAGAGCTTCACTTTAACAGATTTTCCGCTAATGGTAATACGGCTCATTTCTGTATCCCATACAGTTTTGCCATGTTCGTCTACTATACGTGTAATTATTTTAAGACTTAGAGTTCTATCCTTAAGATACTTTAATGCATCATCCACATCTATAGCATGAACAAAGCTATTAAGAGTAAAAGAGAGCAGTACAATAAGTATTTTTCTATTCAAATTAGCGGCCTGCCACATAATCAACTTTTCTAAGAAACCGAGGTTCACCCTGTATTGTAAAACTGGAAGGATCAGGAAGCTGTATAGAAACCTCCATTGCTTCATCATGAATATTAAAATAGGAAAGAACTTTTTCGATGCGGTCAACAGGAATGTCAAGAGGATATTTCTCTGAAGAAAATACCGTATCATTGGAAGCAAGTTTAATATTGTTGTTTTTAGTACTGCCCATCACAAAAATTAAACTTAAACCTGCTACCGAAAGGAAAAGAAAGGAAATACCAAACAATAAAGAAGGTGAAAAAACAAAGCCACGATGCCAAAAGCCAAGCTCCCTTCCTGCAGCAGTAGAATGAACAATTCTGGTCCAGACTGTATCTTTCATTAAGCTGTTTTCGGACTGATTTAAAACTTTCAAGTGCTGATGGAGACCTTCAAGACGATTAACTTTTTCACTGCACTTATTACAGATATTTATATGATATCCTATCTCTGAGGATTCTATACTACCCAACTCTCCATCAATATATGCAGAAAGAGTTAAACTATCATAGCACATAAAGATCACCTAAATTAAGCTTCTTTTCCAATAACACCCTCGCTCTATAAACACGTATTTTAACATTATTTTCAGAAATATGTAAAATTTTTGCAATATCCCTGTAATTCAGTTCTCCATACTCCTTAAGAATCAAAACAGTTTTATATTTAACAGGAAGCGAATCTACAGCAAGCCGTACCATTGCCAGGGTTTCCTTCTTTAAGACCAACTCCTGATTGTCGTCCTGTATTTTCGAAGCCTCCTGCTTTACCTTTTCAACTGCAATCTGTTCTCGATGCTTGCGTTTCCGATAATTAAAAGCAAGATTCTTTGCAACCCTTATCAGCCAGTATCTACTTTCCGTAATATTCGGAAGTGGTATTTTCTTATTATAATATCTTATAAAAGTTTCCTGACAAAGATCCTCAGCTACTCCTTTATCACTAACTATATGATACACAACTTTGACAAGGACAGGAA
>JALTGJ010000328.1 GCA_027077185.1 Spirochaetales bacterium
GTGATGGAATGGCTGACAGATCTATTAAGCGTCTGAATGGAAAAACTCCTTTAATGTCAGTTTCTAAACCTTCCATTGATTTTATCGCTTTAAATGGTCGAAACGGGATGTTAAAAACAATTCCCGATGATATGCCTACTGGCAGTGCAGTGGCAAACCTTGGAGTTATGGGCTATGATTCCCACGAGTATTTTAAAGGCAGAGGGGTTCTGGAAGCAGCAAATATTGGTATTCATGTGGATGAGGATGATCTTGTTTTTAGATGTAATTTATTAAATATTACAGATAAGCGGATAATGAATCATTCTGCCGGGCATATTTCTACAGAAGAATCTAAAATTTTGATTGATACTCTTAATGATTCAATAAAAAATATTCCTTTATTCAGCAATGTAAAGTTTTATCCTGGAATTTCTTTTAAGCACATACTTATAATTAAACATGGGGGTAGAGGATCTGTAGAGTGTATTCCCCCCCATGACCACCCGGGAGAATTATTTACAAAATTACTGGTCAGGCCAACAGAATCAGAGGGTTCGGAAAATGCAGTCCTTGTTAATGAGCTAATTATGCATAGCCAAAAAATACTTAAAGATCATTCTGTAAATATAAAGCGGATTGAATCCGGAAAAGATCCTGCAAACTCAATCTGGCCCTGGTCTCCGGGAACAAAGCCAAAAATGCCGTCGTTTACTAAACTTTATAATCTAAGGGGAGCTGTAATATCCGGGGTAGATTTAATAAATGGTATAGGTGTATATGCAGGGATGGATATAATTCGTGTAGATGGAGCTACAGGATTGTATGACACCAATTATGAGGGTAAAGCAGAAGCTGCGGTCAAAGCCCTAAAAAATCATGATTTTCTTTATCTCCATGTTGAAGCTACAGATGAAGCTGGACATGAAGGGGATCTTGATCTCAAAATGAAATGTATTGAGTATCTGGACAGGCGAATAGTAAAATATATTCTCGAACATAAACAGGAAATTGGAGATGAACTTACAATTGCTATTCTTCCGGATCATCCAACTCCTGTTGAAATGCGAATCCATACAAGAGAGCAGGTTCCTTTTGTTATCATGAAACCTGGTGAGGCCTCTGATAATGTAGAAGTTTATGATGAAAAATCTGCTTTAAAAGGATTCTATGGTGAAATAGAAGGAGCTGACTTTATCAATCTGCTGATAGGACCCCTCGATACAATTGCTTTGTGATCTTGATGGAGGAATATCTCTTTTAAATTCGCAATCACTCGGGATACGGTATACCGGTTGTCGAGTGTTTTTGCTTGCAAAAAAGTATCGAAGTCACTGCCTACGGTAAAATTCTTCTTCAAGCCTTTTTGCATTTTTTACTGTATTACGCATCCAGTCCAAGCGAACAACTTCTTTTTCCATATGGGATAAGCCCCAGCTTATATTTGACTGCCTAAGTCTGTGGCTTAAGTTATGAAGAGTGAGTGCACATGAAACTGATATGTTGAAACTTTCTACAAAACCATACATAGGTATTTTCATGTATTCATCTGCATTTTCCATTACATCATCAGATAATCCATGCATTTCCGTTCCGAAGAAAAGGGCCATTTTACCTTTTGTAAGATCAAATTCCTCCAGATTTTTATCATTACGATGGGGTGTTGTTGCTACTATTCTGTAACCATCTTTCTTTAATTTGTTAATTGCATCGAGGCTGTTTTCTTTATTATTTCCATACTTATGCAAGGTCAACCACTGGCTTGTTCCAAGAGAGACACCTGGATTTACCCTGTATGAATTGCTATTTTCAATAATATGAACATCCTGGATACCAAATCCATCGCAGCTTCGTAGGACCGCACTTGCATTATGGGGTTGATAAATATTTTCCAGAGCTACTGTCAGGTATCTTGTTCTCATAGAAAGTACCTTTTCCATTTTTTCCAGACGGTTTGGGGTAACGAAGGTTTTAAAGTACTCCGGTAGTGTAGTTTTTGAATAATTTTGCATAATTTATTGTGTAACTCCATTTATAGTATATCCATTCTTATTAACAGCTATTTGTGCTGTCTCACATTTTTGGTTGTAATAGCGGTTCTTCTCTAATCCAAAGGTAATACACTGCGCAATATAGCCATATCAACTCCTAAAAGTAGACACATCGCACAATCCTCTATTATTAAATAAAATAGTAGAAGAGCTTGTTCTGGTATGTTATTATACACCTATGAATATACGTCCAAAACTAATTCTGTTACAGCTAGCGACTGTAGCAGGTTTTATTATAGCTTTATCTGTAATCTTTATCTATTCGAAATCCATAGTTCGTCAGAAAAATTTTCAAATTCAATCAGAAAAGGTTCTTTCCGGGGCTGAAGAAATAAAATCCGGTCTAGATAAAATAATGGTTTCCGATAAGGATCTCTTTGATCAGAAATCAGATTTAATTGATTCAATTAATAAATTCGGCATAGACTTCAACAGGTTCAGAGATCCTAAAGTATTAAAAATTATACCTGCTGCAGAGGCAAATAATCTAAAAAAACTTACAAATCAGTGGCTGGATATATATGAGAATTATTACATCTCCCTATTCCGGCAACTGGATTTAATTATTGCAAGTCCCTATGCCATGGCCCATGGTACCAGTGAATTAATTCGTATTAGATATGAACTTGCAGATAAAGGAGAGTTTGATAATGAACTCCTTAAGCAGATTATTCAGCTTGAGGGAAGTCTTCAGTTTGTAAGTCTTAATACAGATACATTTATGGTCAATTTACAGAATGAATTACAAGTTTTAAGTAAGTCTATAGATCAGTCTGTTACCCGAAGTATAGTCCTGGCCGCAAGTATTTCATTAATAACGGTTATTTTTAGTATTTTGATTATTACTGTTTTTTCCCGTCGAATGGGTTTTAGAATTATTAAAATGCGTGATGCCATAAAGTCCATTTCTTTAGGTGACTTTTCACAGAACCTGGAGATAAAATCCGGTGATGAATTCGAAAATTTTTCAAATCATTATAACGTTTTTAAGAATGAGTTATGGGAAAAACTTGAATCTGTACTGGACTTTATGCTTGAAATAAGTGGTTCAATTTCAATTGAAAGTAATATGGATAAAGTCCTTGAGATTGTTATTGAGTCTGCTGTAAAAAATACAGCTGCTGACGCTGGTTCAGTATTCCTTGTGGATGAATTAAATGAAACTATAATTAAGCAGAAAATTGCAATTGGACTTCTTCCCCCATTGTTCAAGGTTGATCCTCAGTATTATAATAATATGGAAGCTCTTGTAAAACTTGTTCAGGAAACGGATATAGTTACAGGTGAATCAATAATTGGAGAAGCTGTTGCAAAGGGCCGTAATTATTTTATACGAGATGCTCTGACTGAAGAAAGTATGAAGCAGAATCATCAGGAAGAGACTCTGTTGTACATAAGTTCAATAATGGTAGTTCCCTTAATTATAACAGGAAGAGTTCTCGGTACTTTAGTTCTTGCAAAAACACGTCCTGGAGAAAAATTTACAGATATTGATTATAATCACATTCGAACCTTTAGTGATTATGCCGCCCTGACAATTGACAATATCTATAATTATCATGAACTGATTGAAAAGAGTGAGCTGCATAGAGAAATAAGGATAGCAGCAGATATTCAGAAAAAACTTCTCCCTGGTACAATTCCGGATACCAAAGGACTTCAGTTTGCAGCTTTTACTGAGGCAGCAAGGGGAGTAAGCGGAGACTATTATGATTTTTTCCGTTTGGATCAAAATAAATCTGTAATTATTATATGTGATGTTGTTGGTAAAGGGGTTCCTGCATCCTTATTAATGATAATGATTCGAACGATAATAAGACTGGCTGCATCCTCAAAAAGAGATGCGGCTCAAATACTTACTATACTTAACAGGGCCATTATTGGAAGAACTGAAGCAGATCAGTTTGCCACAATGAGTTTTCTTATATATGACGAATCAAAAAGAGAAGTCGCTTATTCCAATGCAGCTCATTCTCCCCTGCTTATGTTTAAAAATAGAAAGAGTTCTTTTTTGGAAATAGATACTCCTGGACTGCCAATTGGGATTGAGAGTACTGTTTCCTATGAACAAAAAATAATTAAAATGGAAAAAGATGATATTTTGGCTCTTTATACTGATGGTATTACGGAAGCAAGAAACAAAGAGAATAAGGAATATTCACAGTATTCTCTGCAAAGAGTTTTAAAAAATGATGCCCGTTTATCTCCGGCTAAAATTGTTGATTCTCTAAGGTTGGATCTTAAAAATTTTGTAGGGGATACACGACAGCATGATGATCAGACTCTTTTAATTATGAAGGCTGTATAATATCTCTACTGGAATACTAAAGAAAGGGTAATTATGTTTAAATCACTGTCGACTATCTGATCCATATGGGAATCAAAATAAATCTGCTGTTCTCTACATGCTTCCTGCATATAAGATAGATAATACATTCCAAGATCAGAGTTAAATTCATCTTCTGATTCTTCCTGATAAAAATCTATAAGAGATTTTTTCTCGATATCTGCTGTTTTATGATTTGCAATTGTATCTTTTAGGTTTTTGTATTCAGTTTCCTTATTGTATATCATAACCTGAAGCTTGTTATCTGTTCCTATAGAAGTTGATGTCCCTTTAATTTTCCAGGATAAAGTCAGGAATTCGTTTCTACTTTCTAAAAATTTAATTAGTTCCTTTCGTATGGTCTCATTATGGATAATTCTTCCAAAATCAATTTTGTCCTTATATAATCTGCTGGATAGTTTTTTCAATTGGCTTATTTCTGCATTAATAGTAAATTCCATTATCATTAATGACAGGTATTCTGCTATTTTTGATTTATCCAGATATTGCTTTAGTACTGATATTACATTTTCATAGAGACGTGAGTAATCGTCACTTCCCTGTGATACTGTTAGTATATACCATAAAAAGTCGTTTAGGTTATCAAGGAATTTCTTCCCTGTTTGTCTGGTAATTAAATTCTCATCTTCTGTAAGATCACTGATACCTGGAAGTGATACCATTGTTTCATTGATAATATCGTATTTAATGCCGTCAATTATTTCTTTATTTAGTACAGGTGTATTCCCAATATAATTATTAGTTGTAATAGTCTCTTCATCCAGAATTCTTTTAGGGTTTGTTCTGTTCCATTTTGCTACAAATACAGATGCAGCAAATATTTTAGTAACTGTTTTTGTAAAACGACGATAGAGGACTGCATAGAAAATTAATTTGGAAATATCCATTATCTCACTTCTTTTTTGAGTAAATGCAGTTCTGGATATTTCAATACTGGATACATAGTCAGCCATTATCATACTTTGAATGGAGGGTGCAGAAAATTCCTCCAGACTCATTCCATAGGCCAGTGTATTATTCGATAATTTCTTTTTATTAAGCTTTTTATTGTGATTTCTAAAGAAAGATATACCTTCATCTGTAAAAGTCATGATCAAAGGCAGGCAGATGTTCGACCTTTTCTTTGAGCTCATTAGCTGCCCGTATTGTTTAAGTCTATGCCATGTTTCTTTTTTTCAAAATTTTTGTATACAGCAATACAGTTTTTCTTATTATTAAAAACTACCCCGCCATCCCAGTATTCAAGTGTCGCAAACAAGGCATTCCCACCATCGTTTTCATCACTGTTATCAGTTCTGTATGCAAAATATTTTTCCATTGCATCGAAGTCCTGGTCTTCAAAGCATTTACTACGCTTTTTATTGAACTCATTCCAGTCTTCAAGCTGTTGAAATCCTTCTCCTTCATCTTCCACAATTACATGTGCAAATGTGGTATCAAATGCAGACCAAATTTTTACTTTTTTATTTATATCTTTTTTATTCCCATGTTTTACAGCATTCTTGATAAGTTCACTTATCTGCTGCTCCAGTAGATTTATTTCTTTAATTTCAGGTGGGGCTTTTTGAACAATAACCATTGAAAAGAATCTTACCTGTCTGAAATCAGACTGAAATTCTTTATAAAACAAATTATCACGTTTAAGCAGTTTATGATTATCATCGATAATTATTTCTTTATGATCAAACATTACTGTACCTTCTTTGCCTGTTCAATCTGAAGAAGGGCTTCCTTTACAGATCCAACAATGGGAAAATATTGTGATAATTTTGTAAGTTTAATAACTTTTTCGACAGAACCATGAACGTTTGATATTTTTAGAATACGATTCAATTTTTTTATACTGCTGTAAATATGAATCAATACACCAATTCCACTTGAATCAATATATTCTACTTTTTCCAGATCGACCACATAGTTTTTTATATCTTTTGCAAGCATTTTTGCAACAATATTTTTTAATTCAAAGGCACTGTAAAGATCCATATCCCCAATAACTTCTAAAATATATGTTGTAGAGTACTTCTTAAGTTTAATTTCCATAATAGTTCCAGTTTCTCCAGATACTTGAAATTATCATTATATTTAAAATACGTCAAGGATTATATTATCTCTTTCTTCTATTGACAATACAAATTAAAGTCGCTAGTATCCACAAACAGTTAGAGGCCTTTTGCAATAGTTTTGCTATTTATTATATAAGTAAATGTGTCTATTTCGTAATTCTTTATATAGCAAGTAATTGACTTGTTGTGTTTGCTTAACTTTACGGGAAAGATCAAACGAAGTATTCTGCTCAGTTGTTAAAACCTGGATTATGTAAAATTTGTAATTAGCCTATGTCTTAAATCAATCTCTAGAAAAAGGGGTATTTTACGATGTCTATTGAATTGACATGTTTTGGCTTTTTTCGCCAGATCCACTGATCTGTATTAGAGAAAAGCTATTATTGAAATTCAAAATGGGACAAGCGTAAAAAGCTTAATGGGTGAATTATGAAAAATTTTGAAGAAATGGGAGTGGATCCCAGCATTATCCGCGGTTTAACCGATTTGGGGTATGTAAATCCTATGCCGGTACAGGAATTATCAATTCCTGTTTTATTAAACAGTGACAAAGATCTTCTTGGTCTTGCACAGACAGGAACAGGGAAAACAGCCGCTTTTGGAATACCAATATTACAGAAAATCAATATTTCCAAAAAAAATAGTCAGGCTCTTATTCTAAGCCCTACAAGGGAGCTTTGTATGCAGATAGCCGGTGACCTCGCAGATTATGCAAAGTATAAAAAGGGTTTGAACGTTCTGGCCGTTTATGGTGGAGCAAATATTGATACTCAGATAAGAGGACTTAAAAAAGGTGCTCATGTTGTGGTTGCGACACCAGGAAGAATGCTTGATCTTATTCGAAGGAAGCAAACGGATTTTTCCCATTTAGAGACTGTTGTACTGGACGAAGCTGATGAAATGCTTAATATGGGGTTTCGGGATGAACTAAATTCCATACTTGCAGAAACACCTGAAAATAAAAGAACATGCCTTTTTTCTGCAACTATGCCCAAAGAAATTTCCGGCATGGCTCATAAGTATATGAAAGACCCCGAAGAAATTACTGTTGGTGAAAGAAATAAAGGTTCTGAAGATGTTTCACATGTTTATTATATGGTTTCAAACAAAGACCGATATAAAGCATTGAAACGTATAGCAGATATGAATCCCAGTATTAATGGTATTGTTTTTTGTCGAACCCGTAAAAATACACAGGAAGTTGCAGAATTACTGATACAGGATGGTTACAGTGCAGATTCTCTTCATGGAGATCTTTCTCAGGCACAGCGGGACTATGTAATGCAAAAATTCAGACGGAAGAATCTACGAATGCTTGTTGCTACTGATGTTGCAGCAAGAGGCATAGATGTAAGTGATCTTACTCATATAATAAACTATGAACTTCCGGATGATCCTGAAACATATATTCATAGAAGTGGAAGAACAGGAAGGGCAGGGAAAAAAGGTATTTCTATAGCATTAGTAGGGCCCAGAAAGCGTCATTCTATAAAACAGATTGAAAATAAACTTGGTAAAAAATTTGAAAGAGCTATAATCCCAACAGGAAAGCAGGTTTGTGAGCGTCAGCTTTTTCATCTTATTGACAGAGTTACAAATGTTGATATAAATGAGAGCCAGATTGGTCCGTATTTGCCGGATGTATTTAAAAAACTTGAGGATCTGGATAGAGAGTCAGTAATAAAACATTTTGTATCTTTGGAATTTAATAGATTTCTGGATTATTATCAGGATGCAACAGATATTGTTTCACCGGAAGATAACGGAAGGGACAGATCCGGCAGAAAGCAGAGTCATGCATCTAAACCTGGTGATATCAGGCTTTTTATTAATCTCGGAAAGATGGATAAACTTACTGTGCCTAGTTTAATCGGACTGATAAATGATGCAACCAGGCGAAAAAATATTCCAATTGGGAAAATTGATCTCTTAAAAAACTTTTCTTTTTTTGAAGTAAATGAAGCTCATGTGGATCTTCTTATGT
>JALTGJ010000329.1 GCA_027077185.1 Spirochaetales bacterium
GTATATTACAAATATGATCAAAATTATCAGGATAATACTTATGATATCATTATTTTTATTGGCAGCACCACTATTCAGCAATTCAGAACACTATTCGGATAAAAATCAATTAAAAGGATCCAGCAGTCCCTACCTCCTTCAGCATTCAGACAACCCTGTTCACTGGCTGCCCTGGGGGGAAGAAGCTTTTGCAGAAGCCAGACGCCTGGACAGACCGATCCTTGTGTCTATTGGTTACAGTACCTGCCACTGGTGTCATGTAATGGAACATGAAAGTTTTGAAGATCCGCTTACAGCTTCTATTATGAACAATTATCTAATTACAATAAAGGTGGATAGGGAACAGCTTCCGGAAGTTGATTCTTTTTATATGGAAGCCGCCTCTCTAATGGGTGGTAGTACCGGCTGGCCTCTAAATGTTTTTATTTTTCCGGATGGTAAGCCCTTCTATGCAGGAACTTACTTTCCCCCGGATGTACTGCAGGGGCTTATTAGAAGGGTAAACGAACTTTGGTCGGAAGATAGAGATAATTTAAGGGAATCGGGAAATGCTTTAACAGATGCAGTTCAAAACTATTCACAACGCTCTGCCGGCAGTCTTACAGCTTCAGATTTTACAATAAAAGATGGCGAATCAGCCTATGCTGCATATCTGGCCTCTGTCCTTTCCAGGTTTGATAAAGAATATCCCGGTTTTCCTGCTCCCGGGGGCACACAATTCCCACCGTCGACTACGCTTTCTTTCCTTTTGGAGTTTAATGATGATCAGGGTAGGGCGATTGCAGAGAAAATATTGGAAACCATGCAGAATTCCGGATTGCATGACAGGGTAGGTGGTGGTTTTCATAGATACACCACAGACAGAATCTGGCGTGTCCCCCATTTCGAAAAGATGCTTTATGATAATGCACAGCTTATGAGTTTGTATGCAAGAGCATCCGTTATATTTAAAAGAGATGACTTTCTGCAAACAGCTGTTGATATTGGAGATTATCTTATTAGGGATATGACTGTTAATAACCCTTCAGGAGAATTCGCCGGCTTTGCTACTGCTGAGGATGCAGATGATCCTGTCGGTGAAGGGGCCTTCTATGCCTGGTCTCCTAAGGAGATCAAAAAATCACTTCCAGGGAACATTGCAGATAAGCTTATTAAGTTATGGGATCTAAAAGAGTTTAAAGGGGAAGCATCAAGGGAGCCAGTATCTGAATGGATACCCTATTCCCTAAAAAATATAAATAAAGTACCAGCCTCTATTTCTGAGTCTGAGTATAGAACAGTGCTTTTAGCGGCCAGAAGTAAGCGTCCTCGACCGGAAAGAGATGATAAAGTGCTTACAGATTTGAATGCTTTGGCTCTTGAGGGCTTTTCAATTTTAGCCAGGGTTTCAGATGAATCCAGATTTATACAGATTGTAAGCAATCTTTCGATTTTTCTTGTAAAAAGATATAACGAAGAAGGAATTGTACGAATGCCAGGTATTGCTCCTTATATAAGTGATTATTCTTTTATGATTTTGGGATTAACTGCTGCATATCCTGTTCTTGAAAATCCCGGTTTAATTGAAATTGCTGTTAGGATATCAAAAGATGCCGAGAAGGATCTGTCTACAGGACTGGGGTCATATTACTCAAGTCCTAAAAACAGTGTAAGTCTTCCTGTGCGAAAAATTGATTCATTTGATACTCAGGTGCCTTCCGGACTTAATTCTCTGGCTCTCGGCTTTGCAAGGTTGGTAGGTATGACCGGTAATGTTTCTTATAGAACCCGGGTGGAAAAAATTTTAAGATCTCAAAAGGAACTTATGCTGTCCTATCCTTCAGCATATTCTACCTTACTTAGGGCTAATATCCTGTTAAACAGAGAATGGCATATAGTGTTAGCAGGGAGTTCTGAAAAAAATGAGTATAAACAGATGAAAAAATTGCTTTTACGCCTTTTAGGATCAGACTATCTTATTATATCCGCAAAAGGGGCTGGAAATGAATCGTGGCCCTTACTTCAGGATAGAAAAAAATTATCTGATCCCCAGGTTCTTATTTGCAATAATAATTCCTGTCTTCTTCCTGTTTTTTCTACCGAAGAACTGGATAGACGCCTTAAAGAATCCGGCATTATACGATAAAAAAGCTTAAACATCTTTCCTTTTATGCTTTACCTTTAAATATAGGGTTAATAAGATTATCAAAATAAGGTATTAAGGTATTAAATCCGGATAACTTCTTTTTTTTGTTAGCACTAATGTGTCCAATAGATAATGCAGATTTTCTGGCATTACTTTCCCATTGTGTAAAGTCTGTTTTTATTTTAGTCATAAGAATATTCCTCCTATAACTTATATGCAATTATTATGCCAGGTTATTTAGTTTTTTAAATATAGTGCCAGTAAGCAGATAGCTCTGGAGGCGGTATGTATTCTGTAAAGATTATGTAGGTATAGTGTTTAGTTTCTTTGCATTGTTAGAGATTATAGTTCTGCATCTTTTTTAATAATGTAACTCTGCTTATTCCAAGTTCCGAGGATATTTTTGTTTTATTATTATTAAATTTAATTTGCATCATTTTAATTATAGCTTTTTCAATGTCGGAAATTAAGGCTGGCAGAACCGGAGTACCACCTGCTTTTTGATAATAAATGGTAAGAAACTTCTCCATTAGCTCTTTATCAGAAATTTCCAGTTTATTTGTTTTAATATAATTCGGAATAGACTCGGATCTTATAATATTCCCATGGGTGTTAATACACATATTTGTAATTGTATTTTCCAGCTCTCTGACATTACCGGGCCAGCTATATTCAGTAAGGGTATTTATTGTTTCTTCAGATGCCGATCCAATTTTTTTATTTAGCTTTAAATTGGCTTCTTTTACAAAATAGTCCAGTAACATGTGAATATCTTCTTTTCTGTTTCGAAGGGGTGGAGTTTCAATTTGTGCAACATTAATTCTAAAAAATAAATCCTGTCTAAACCTTCCATCTTCAATTTCTTTTATTATATCCTTGTTTGTTGCAGAAATTATTCTTGCTTTAAGTTTTATTGTCCGTGTCCCACCCATTCTTTGAAATTCTTTTTCCTGCAGAACTCTTAGAAGTTTTATTTGCAGAGACAGGGGCATATCTCCTATTTCATCAAGAAAAACAGTACCCTCCCCGGCAGATTCAAATTTACCTTTAACCATAGAATCCGCACCTGTATAAGCCTGTTTTTCATGTCCGAAAAGTTCGTTATCCAATAAATTCTCTGTTAATCCTGAACAGTTAACAGCTACAAATGGTTCTTCTTTTCTTTCCCCGTTATAATGAAGAGCTTTTGCAATTAACTCTTTTCCTGTTCCGTTTTCCCCTGTTATCAGTACAGAAACATCTGTATTTAATAGAAGTCCGATTTTTTTAAATACTTCCTGCATTAGCGGAGACTTGCCAATAATCCGGTTTAGATTAAAATGGTTTCGCTGTTCCATTGTTATAAATTTTACGGTATTATTAATTTTTTTAGAATGGAGTGCTCTTTTTAGAAGAATTGAAATTTTATCAATATCCAAAGGCTTTTCGAGATAATCATAACAGCCCAGGGCCATAGCCTGAATAATAATTTCAAAATTACCATATCCCGATATCATGACAATATACAGCTCGGGTTCAATGGTTTTAATTTTTTTCAAAATTTTAAGACCGTTTCCCCCTGGCAGATTATAATCCAGGAACACAAAATCTATTCTGTTGTTTTTAATTTTATCAATTGCTTCCTGTCCATCGTGGGCACTGTATACTTCATGGTCAGATGAAAGTAAAGACTGGAAACTTTTTACAATGTTTATTTCATCGTCAACTATTAGAATTGAAGCCATTCTGATTTTCTCCTGATAAATTTTCTATGGGAATTATAATTGTAAAGCAAATAAAATTTTCCTTTTTATTTATTGATATGGAACCCCTGTGTCTTTCGATTATAATTTTGGATATTGCGAGGCCCAATCCTGTTCCGCCTTCTCTAGTAGTAAGAAATGGTTCAAACAGTTTATCAGCATTGTCAAGCTCTATTGTGCTGCCGGAATTACAAATATTTATTACCATTTTATTATTTGTTAAATTGCTGCTTACTTTTAACAAACTATTATTTTTCATTACCTGTAGTGCATTTAGGATAATATTTAGAAAACATATTCTTAATTTTTCCGAATCAGCGTATATAAGTGGAACTGTGTTGTCAAATTCTTTAATTAGTGTAATAGATCTTTCTTTTATTGTATATGTGCATAAATTTAAAACACCTTCAATTATTTTATGGACATTACAGTAAATAAAATCCAATTTTCCAGGTTTTGCAAACTCGAGTAATTCACTGACCTTGTTATTTATCCTCTCAATTTCTTCCAGAATAATATTCATTTCATTTATTCCTGAATTATCCTTTAAATATCTTGATTTAATAATCTGGGCCATCATCTTTATTGAGCTTAAGGGGTTTCTAATCTCATGTGCCAGACTGGCTGCAACCTGTCCCGAAGCGGCAAGTCGTGTCGAACCCACAAGATCATTCTGCAATTGATGAATTTTTCTATTATAAAGATCAATTCTTTTTATTAGTAAGTTGTAATTATCTGCTATTATGCCAAATTCATCATTTTTTCCAATTATTATTGGTTTATTAGGATGATCGAAACTGAAATTTGAAATACCAGTAATTATTTTACTGACCGATTTATTTATGTTTCTGGCTAAAAAATAGTAAATAAGAACTGCAAGAAACAAACCAAATAAAATAACAAATGTAAGCTGTTTATGGGCATATCTGTAACTTCTATCATTTTTTTCTTTATCCATTCCCAGGAGAATTGCTCCCCAGTATTTGTTTTTAAGAAAAATAGGTTTAATAATAATATGAAAATTTCCGGAATCTAAATGTTCATTAAGTTTGGTAATTGTTTGACCTTTTTTTAACTGTACCAGGGATTTTTCTGTAAGTTGATCTTTCCCTGCATAAGTAGATATAATCTTACTGGTTCCACGGTATATCCCATTATCAAGAAGAGTCAGTGATTTCATTCTGTCGACAAAATCTTCTGAAAAAAGGGATCCTGCCATAAATATCCCAATTACATTTTTCCCATCAAATACAGGTGCAACAGCTCTTATGGCAAATCCGGATTTGCCATGTTCATAACTAATACTTGTTTTTCCTGCAAGTCCTTCTTTTACAACATTCTGATCAATTTTTATATCACCTGATACATTGGGATTATGGCCTCTAAAAATAACCTTTCCATTCATATCTTCTATTTCAATAATATCAACCAGGTTCATACTGTAAAAATTTATCATATCCTTTTCCAGATTTATATATTGTTCATTTAAAATTTGTTTTACAACTGTATCTTTAACTGAGAAAGCAGAAGCTATATCGACACAGTTTTTTTCAATGGCATTTAATTCTTTAAAATAAACAATACCTGCCTCTTCCAGATGAGATTTTATTTCCTTGTTGAGTGTATTTTGAATGACAAATGAGCTGATCCAATATGAAACTATTCCTGGAATTATTATTATCATAATAAATGCCAGAAGTATTCTGCGGTTTATTTTATAAGAAAAAAAAGTAAATAATTTCATTTTATCCTTTATTATGTGTTTTATAGTAGTTCCTGTACTCTTTTCTGTCAATTAAAGCAGCTAAGTTAGATAAATTATTATAATTTTCAATTTTATTTTTCCGATAATTGGAAAGTCGAAAGCGACAGGAGGAATGATGAAAAGAAAAATAATTATGCTTGTTTTGGTTTTTTTTACAGGTTTTTTACTTTCAGCCGAAACGATATTACTCTATACGGTGGTTGATACTGATGTTGTTGATGAACAGCAGTTTGGGGACCTTATTGAAAGTTCTGTCATGAATGAATTTTTTGATGCAGGACATATTATTTTTAATGCGGATATAATTGGGGCAGCACCTGAGCGAGGTATGGATTATTTTAAAGAATCTGATTCGCTGCAGATGGCTAAAGCAGGGGGTGCTGCATTTATATTGGAAGTTAAGTTAACTTATAATGAAGTTAAGGGTAAAAGTTTACCGGATTATGCGGAATTCAGATTTATAAATGTAACAAGCGGAAATCTGATAAATAAGGGTTCTGTTTCTATAGATAAAAAACTTATCGATAAGGATGATCTGGAGAAAGGCCTGGCTGTAATGGGTGCTGAGATGGCAGATTCGGCACTTAAATATTTGTAATTTTTTCTCAGTTGTCCATGTATTCTTCCGACAATAGAACTGGAGGACTTAAGATATGGGTCTGAAGGCAATGAAAATTTATATAAAAGTTATAATTACAGTACTTCTGATGACTATTGGTACATCTGTTTCAGCTGGATCAGTATGGGATGGCAGTGTGTCGACAGCCAGATATGGCTACCTTCCTCAAACCGGACTGTATGCGGCTTCAAATGCCTTTCCGCAAAATACCCTGGTAACTGTAACTAATCCTGAAACAGGTAAAAGTGTTGATGTTACTGTTTTGGAACGCCTTGAAGATAATAACGTTTTTCTTGCTCTTTCAGCTGATGCTGCTGATGCTGTTGGAATAACATATGGGGATCTGTTTTATGGACAAATTTCCGAACAGAATAAAAAAAGCGGGGCTGATGAAAATGATCTTCCCTATAACCCGGATCCTGATATAAACCCATCTGCTGCATCAGAAGATTATACAGAACTGACAGTAATTCAAAACTATATAGATAATGAACTTGGAGGGACTGACAGTACAATACTGAATAAACCAGGAATAGATAAGCCTGTAGAAAATATTCCCCAATCCAATTTGCCTGACGAAGCAGTAGCTGTTGAGCCTGCTGCTGATATTACTTCTTCTCCTGATAAACCTGCGGCAGAGCCTGTCGCACCGGAAGAGTCTGTCGTACCGGCAGAAAGTATCTCAGAAAAAGAAGATATACCGCGTATAGAAAATATGCCTATGGAAGATGTTTATATTAGTACTCCTAAAGAAGAATTGCCGGTACCGGATATTCTGGAAAATAATGAACCTTCTGTTTCTACTCCTGTAGTTGAACAGGTGGAAGATATACCTGTTTTGGTGGGAATGGATGCCTTTGCTCCTGTTTTAGTTACGCTTTCAAATCCGGGTACAGAATTACCGAAAATACCAGTTCCCGATTCTGATAAACCAGTTGTTTCATTATTGTCAGTTGAACCAGCAGAGAATAATCAACAGCCTGGTATAGATGTACTTCCCGAGCTGCCTATAATCGGAATTGAAGATGTGAAAGAAGAAACTCCTACTGCAGTTACTTTAATGTATGATGTTGCGCCGGTTGAACAGGAAAAAGCGATTACTCCAACTTTGCCTCAAATATCAGAAAAAGAACAAGCTGTTGATAAACCTGAAGTTTCTTCTGTAGATACTCCCAGTCCTGTAAATGAAGGGGGGCCTGAATTAGCTGAGCTTGAGCCTGCAATAGTAAGGCCTGAAAAAGCAGGGTCAATTCCTGAAAACGTGGAGGTAATTCTGGAACCCTCAGAAGCCAGACCTCCGGTTGTTGAAGAAGTGGTTGAAGTTCCTCCTGTTCCGGACACTGTGCATCCTGAACCTGTAGGAGAACCTGAGCTTGCTGAAGCAGCCGAACCTGAAATAGCAGCAGAAACAGAAATTGCTGAGGCAGCCGAACCTGTAAAAGCTGTAGAAACTATTAAAGAACCTGTAGCGACAGAAGTAGATGCAAATAGTTACAATGTTACAAAAGCTCTTTCTAAAGGTTCTTATTACCTTCAGCTTGGGGTATATCGTGAGGAGTACTCAGCTTTAGCTTTGGCAGGCCGTCTTGGTTCAACTTATCCGGTAACAGTATTAGTATCGGAAGGTTCTGATTTTCCAAAATATAAGGTAATGGTGGGACCTTTGGGTGCAGACGAAAGCGGTGTTGTATTATACAGTTTTAAATCCAGGGGCTATCCTGATGCGTTTTTAAGAAAAGGACTTTAATGTTAAATGAACAAACATGATGCATCCAGGGAGATCAGGAAACTTTCCGATCTCCTTTCTTTATATCAAAACGCATATTACTTGCAGAATAAACCTCTTGTTAGCGATCTGGAGTACGACGGCTTGTTTGACAGACTGACTGCTTTGGAGCAGGACAATCCTGAACTGGTTCTGCAGGATTCACCAACATTACGTGTAGGTTCAGATCTTGCAGCTGACATTCCGGAAGTTGAACATACCATACCTGTTTTAAGTCTGGATAAGACTTATACAGTTGAGGGTGTCAGAGATTGGATGGAAAAAACAATTGTACATACCGGGAATTCTTTATCCTTTGTAGTTGAAGAAAAAATTGACGGAGTCTCAATTGTTCTTTACTATAAAAAGGGTATTTTGGATTT
>JALTGJ010000330.1 GCA_027077185.1 Spirochaetales bacterium
GTTGCAATTGGTGCAGAAGGTGTTCGTTCATTTCCTATTGAAGGTGATAACACCAATATTATTCCATCTTTTGATTTTCTAAATAGTTTTAACAAGGATCCAAATGCCATTAAACTTGGAAAACATGTAGTTGTTGTTGGAGCAGGGGACACAGCCATGGATGCAGTAAGATCTGCTAAACGGGTTGAAGGTGTAGAAAGTGTAACTGTTGTGTATCGTAGGGCTCAGGATCAGATGCCTGCAAGTCTTGAGGAATACGAAGATGCTCTCGAAGAGGATATTCCTTTTATGTGGCTTAGAAATCCAGAAAAGTTTGATGATGATGGAACTCTTACACTTAGAGTTATGGAGCTGGGTGAACCGGATGCCAGTGGTAGAAGACGACCTGTTCCAACAGATAAGACAGAGACTATTCATGTGGATACTCTTATACCTTCAATTGGTGAAACTGTTGACTCTAAGGTGCTTTCAGGTGCCGGTATTGCTCCTAACAGCAAAGGATGGTTTGACACAGATGAAAATCTGAGATTGAAAGAAGATGGTGTGTATCTTATTGGAGACGGCAGAACCGGACCTTCAACTATTGTTCAGTGTATCCAGGAAGGCCGGAGAGCTTCAGATGCAATATGCAGGGCAAATAATCCTGACTGGTCCAGAAAAGTTTCCTATTCATTCCTTAAAAAATTGAATAATGAAGCTGATATAATTGCTAAAAAGGGTACTCTCCAGTCTTCAATGGATCGAAGGGTCGATTATGATGCTGTTGAATTTGCAGAGGTAGAAGCAGCCAGATGTCTTGAATGTAATTATATTTGCAATAAATGTGTTGATGTCTGTCCAAACAGAGCAAATCTGGCATTGAAATTTGAAGGATTCACAGATGAATATCAGATTATCCATGTGGATTCCTATTGTAATGAATGTGGAAACTGTGCAACTTTCTGTCCCTACAATGGAAAACCATATAAGGATAAATTTACAATATTCAGTTTACTGGAAGATTTTAACAATAGTGACAACAGCGGCTTTTTTGTTGACGGTTCGGCTGTTAAAATGAGACTTGCAGGTAAGCTTTATGATTTAACAATTAATAGCGACGGTATTCTTTCCGGTAATGAGCCCACTCATGCTGATTATCCTGAGGTGAAAAAAGTTGTGGCTAAAATTTACAATAACTACGGTTATTTACTGGGCCCTGTGGAAAAATAGCCTGGTCACATACAATTTTGCTGCTCGGTTATGCAGCCAAGGAGAAATTAATGATTATAATAAAAAATACAAAAGCAATGCAGTTTAATCCTCCAAAGGTGTGGGATAACGTTGATGTTGTTATAGATGGTACAGATATTATTGATGTTGGTGCTGGTGTTGCCCAAAAATACAAAGCTGATAAAATTATTGACGGTTCAGACAAACTGACCTATCCAGGTCTTACCTGTTCCCATCACCATTATTATTCCGGGTTGTCCAGAGGGGTTATGGCAGAAATAGGTCCTACACCGGATTTTGTATCGACATTAAAGAACTTATGGTGGAGAATGGACAGAGCTCTGGACGAGGAATCCACCTACTATTCTGGTATAATAAGCTCAATAGACGCAATTAAGGCGGGTACAACCTCCGTAATAGATCATCATGCAAGTCCAAATTATATTTCCGGATCTCTTTCGACAATAAGAAGATCTATGGAAGAAGTTGGTCTTCGGGGAATGACTTGCTATGAAGTAACCGATCGTAATGGTGATGATCAGATGAAAGAAGGGGTTGAAGAAAATATAAGGTTTGCAAAAGAAATTGAATCAGATAAAAAGGATAATTCCAAACCTTATATATTTGAATCTCATATTGGAGGGCATGCTCCATGTACTATAAGTAACAGCGGTTTGGAAATGATGGCCGATGCAGTTAAATCGACTGGAAAGGGTTTGCATCTGCATGTAGCTGAAGATAGATACGATGTTTCCCAGAGCCATCTTGTGTACGGAAAGGATATTGTAAAAAGACTGGATAGTTTTGATCTGCTTAATGATAAAACTATTCTTGTTCATGGTATATTTCTTAATGATGAAGAGATTGATATTATGAATAGAAAAAATTGTTTTCTTGTTCATAATTCAAGATCCAATATGAATAATAATGTGGGGTATAACAGCAGGTTAAAGGATTATAATAATCTGGCTCTTGGAACAGATGGTATAGGTCCAAATATGTTTGAAGAGATAAAAGTTGCTTATTTTAAGCATAAGGATGACGGCGGTCCTCTCTGGCCTGGTGACTTTCTAACCTTTCTTTCCAATGGGAATGAACTTTTAAGCAGAAATTTTGAAGCGAATTTTGGTCAGTTGTCTGCAGGATATAAAGCAGATATTGTAGTTGCAGATTATTTAAGTCCCTCTCCGCTTGTTGCTGATAATATTGGAGGTCATATGGTTTTTGGTATGACAAGTGCAGATGTTGAGACTGTTATTGTAAATGGAAATGTTGTAATGGAAAACAGAAAATTCCCATTCGATGTTCGTGAGATATACGCAAAAGCAGCAGTATCAGCCCAGGGTGTATGGGATAGAATGGATAAAATAAAAGCGTAGGGGCGAATGTCCATTCGCCCGTACGGGGAAAATATATTATGTAAGGGCGGGGTTCCCCCGCCCATAGGAGAAAATAAATGGGAATTAATGAAGAAATTATGGCTAAGGCCAAAGAGTACAGGGATTACACTGCTTTAAATCTTTCAAAGATGGTTCAGACAAAATCCTACAGTTCAAAAGAGGAGGACGTCTGTCGCTTAATTAAGAGCCTCTGTGAGGA
>JALTGJ010000331.1 GCA_027077185.1 Spirochaetales bacterium
TAATGTTTCTTCTGTTTTTTCTTTATCTATCACTTCTGCAGCATTTCTAAAAAGCTTTAGCTCAATAAGTATTCTTACAAGAGTATTAAGTTCATCTTCAAATAAAGCTCTCTTATTCCTGACATCTGAAAAATACCTGTAAGACTCACGAAGAAAAAATTTCTTTATAGATTCACGCTCCTTGTTTAACATTGAAAGCTCAAAAAATAATCTGGCCAATTTACTGCTTACTTCCAGTGGTCCTCCGGATTTAAGTTCCAACTTTAATTTTTCAATATTTTTATTATACCTGTTTTCTATTATATTAATACTTTCTGCTGCAAATAATGCAATTTCCTGATCTTCAGAAAAAATTAAATCCTCAAAAATTCCAATTAGAACAATATTTGTTTCCAGACCCAGATTTTCCCTGGACAGCAGTCTTTCAATTTCTTCAATATCATATGGTTTTTCATCCAGAGGTTTTGCAGATCCTGATTTATAGGTAAAAACAGATATGGGAAGAAATCCTGCATGATAGGCATTTAATGCAGCAATGGGTGTTTTGGGAACAAAACTTTCATTTCTATTACGAAAATATTCATATTCGTCCATAAAAGCTATTTGCGATGTTGAAATTTGAGATTCATCTATAGACATCATAACTCCATTAAACCTATGATATAAATTCTAAAAAAGTAAAGCAGAAGCATATAGC
Organism: Spirochaetales bacterium; assembly: GCA_027077185.1. Next base: position 698 of record JALTGJ010000331.1, read on the forward strand.
CAATACTGGGAAACATAATCTACATCGACAAAACATAGGATTAAACCTTCTGCATTTCAAGTAAATTTTCTGCCAGATCAAGAAGATCATCAGCACCTATAAAGTCGGACCCCAGAGAAGAATACCCAAGTATTACATCCAGCAAAATTTTATTATCATTTATAGTCCAATTATAAGTGTTTATAAATCCAAGACTTTCAAGACAAAAAAGTGAAGCACCATCATAGTCGATATTAGGATAATAGATTGCTATCTGATTTTTCTCCTTATAATGAAAAAAATCTATCATATTCCCTGAAAGAGAATGCAATTTATCCAGCATTAAAAGAATAATTCGATAAATCTGCTTCTCCCCATATTCACTAATGAGCTCATCAAAATCTGTTAATTCAATTATAATGACCGAAAAAGTATTTTTATTATCAGACGATTTAATTATCTCATTTTCAATAAAAGAAAAGAACTGGGATACTGAGGGAAGGTTTGTCTGTGGATTAACTTCATTATATTCAATAAGAGCTTCATATTCAGCTGCTCTTTCTATTGCTGTACCGGCCAGGTCTATAAGTATTGCCAAAAGTTTTTCTGTATACAGATTATATTTGGAAAAGGGCATAGATTCTATGTTCAAAACTCCCCAAACTGAGCTGGAAAGATTAATAGGAAATGTAAGAATATTTCTTTTGGTATCTATAGCTGATAGATTTTCATACTCAAGAAGCATTCTTACAGAAAATATTGAATCGTTTCTAAATACCCAGCCATTAATTGTAGAATCTACATTCTCAATTGTATTTAGAGCATCATCCGAATCCCATCCGACATTTGCCACCATAACAAGCTGTTTACTATCTCTTTCATACTCCCATATTGATGCTTTTTCTGCCCATGAGAATTTTTGCACCGTGCTTATTAGAACATTCAAAGTTTTTGAAAGATTTTGAGAGTGCATGGCCTTTACCTGAGTATACAGGGCTGTTACAGAGTCCTGCTGGCGAAGAACTCTTTCCTCAAGCTCTCTGTTTACCGCACTAATTGAATTTAGTTCTTTTTGAAGTTTATACTTCTCCAAAGAAACTTTTTTCATATAAATTCTTTGAGTTCTAATTTGAGATACAAATGAATTATGGATCATGCCTAAAAAATAAACAGCAATAACTACAATTACCAAACGTATATTAATTAGATTCCATACATATAAAATATACTCAGGTATTGATAATTCTGTATTTATTGGAATAAAGATGAACATAAGCGAAAAAATAATACTTAAATAACCATATAATCGTCCGTAATATGCAGAAGTTAATATTACAGCTATAAGATAGGGATTTATATTTTTTTTTAAAAAACCCGGATCTTCCGGAAACAGCAGGTTAAGCAGAAAAAATATAAATGATATAAATAAAAGTTCTACTATCTGTCTAAAAACCTTCATTCTTTCTGTAATCATTTTAAAAAAAGCCTCTGACACTCTACAAAAAGAGGATCTTCCTCAAAAATTCCCTTATATTCCATTTTAAAATATTCAATATCTTTTTCTGTATGATTTGTTAATACCATTACATTTTTCAACAATTCATCCCGGGTCCCTTCCCTTTGACCATAACCTATATAATCCGATAGAAGATCTGCCAGAGTAATTGTAAGAACAAGTTTTTTATGTTTCGAATTTATATTCAAGGTATTGTGCTCTTTTGCTGCATCTATATAAACTTCAGGGAAATTCCAACGTGAAAGTAAAGAAGCACCAATCTCACGATGATCAGTTTGGAAAAATCTCTGTTCTGTTAACTCAATGGCCTCATCCACTCTATCTGCAGAGTCCATAAGCCCTTCATACAAAGTAGGATCTGACTGAAAAAGAGCAGCCTGACCAATATCATGGAGAAGACCTGCAACAAAAGCAATTTCCTCATTTGCCCTGTCTTTTTTTCTGTGAAGAATGTGTTTGGCTATAAAAGCAGTGGCTATTGAATGCGTCCAGAACCTTTCCATATACTTTCCTGATTCAAGCTCCTTCGAAAACTGGGAAGCTGTAATAAGTAATACAAGGCTCTTAATATTTTTAAAACCCAGTAACCCGATTGCAAGCTGTAAGTT
>JALTGJ010000332.1 GCA_027077185.1 Spirochaetales bacterium
CGGATACATGTTCCTTGGAGGGGGATCCGCAGGATTCACCACAGGATACTGGTCAATTTTCTATGCTTCAGGTGATATTGGAGGCGGTGTTGTCAACCTCTCAGTAATTGGACGAAGAATGAGAAAGCTTTCCAAAATTTTGGGATCTCTTACCTCAATTGAATATCTGGAACACAGATATCCACATCCTGCAACAAGGCTAATAGCAGGTGGGCTGTCTGTTTTCTTTCTTTTCTTTTATATTCTGGCTCAATTCATTGCCGGAGGAAAAGGAATGGCTTTGGTAACAGGTCTCCCATACTGGGCAGCCCTGGCTATTGCAGTTGGAATTATAATGATTTATACCTTCCTGGGTGGATATTTTGCAGTTGCCTATACTGATTTCTTTCAAAGTGCTGTAATGCTTATAGGAATGGTATGGATATTTGCAGCAACCCTGAATGCTACAGGTGGTTTTACCGCGGCTAATAATGCAATTGCACAAATCGATCCCACATATCTTTCAATATGGGGAAAGGGTCTAGCCCACAAAGGGGCCTGGCCTGATATTCTGGGAGCCGTCCTTATCTTTTCAGTAGGTTATATGGGTTGGCCCCACGTAGTCACCCGTCACATGGCAATGAAAAGCCCAAAAACGGCCAGAATGGCTGGTGTTTATTCCACCATCTGGAATCTTTTCTTTGTTACAGCACCCTATATGCTTGGTATTTTTGCAATTGTCCTTCTTCCTAATCTGGCAGATCCGGAAATGGCAATCTTTACCCTTGCCAGTGAACTCCTTCCTGCAGCTGTTACAGGAATCATAATGGCCGCTATTATGGCTGCCATTATGTCTACAGCAGATTCTATCCTTCTTCAGGTAGGGACTATTGCCTCCAGAGATATCTATCAGAGGTTTATTCATCCAAAAGCAGATGATAAACAAATGGTTCTGGTTTCAAGAATACTTATATTGGTAATAGGTGTTATAGGGTTCATTGTGGCGGTTGTCAAACCTCCTGGTATTTTTTCTATTGTAATTTTTACTACATCAGTTCTTGGAAGTGCATTTCTCCCGGCTTATGTTTGTGCTGTATGGTGGAAAAAGGCTAACACTCCAGGGGCAATTTCTTCCATGGTCGGAGGAGCGCTTGTTGCCTATTTAGCTGAAATAACTTCGTTTGTATTACCACCTATGGTAGCAGGAGTCCTTGTTTCATTCATACTGATGATATTAGTAAGTCTTGCAACTCAAAAAACTCATCCAGTTTCTGAATATATACTAAAAGCTATGGATTTGACAGCGGAAGTTGGACCTATCCCCAAGGGGATATTAACCAGTGCAGAGTTTGACCTCTCACCTGAAGCAATGGCAGTCAGAAGAAAACTCGATAAATAATTTGAATCTGATTTTATTATGCAGGAAGTCCCTACTATGAGACTTCCTGTTTTATTAATACAGTAATTAAGGATAAACTTTTGACAAATTCGATAAGTACAACAGCAAAAAAGATGGTCATTAATTCTATAAAAGGATCTCTCAGCAGCGATGAAGCAGTAACAGTTATTCAACCATTTATAGAAAACTATATCCCAAAATCCCAAAAAATGGTTTTCTATCCATACTATTGGGTATTTTTTCATTACACAGTAAATACAATAATTGGGAAAAGCAGAATAATGGAAGCATCATGCCTGGTTGATATGATAAACAATATAGCTTCAACAACCGATAGGTTTGAAAAGGAAAATACTGAGGCAATTTCAGAAAATATCCTCAAGGCAACAATCCCGAAAGAAAAAGCATTTAAATCTGCCAGAACCTATCTTACACATGCATCTATTTTGAAGAGGAAAGCTTTATTAGTTCCCAATGTACAGGTTATACAGGAGGAGCTTATCTATAAACCCTTCTGGATTATAAAGTGCACCAACAGAACACGGGAAAATTTCAATATTATGGTGGATGCAGTAAGCGGCAAATACCAGACACTTTAAATTAAGGACAATTATATGCGCTATATTCTATTTTTACCCGGAGCAATCTTCCTCCTTGTTATTTTTTTCCGAGTGGTTCTTCCACTTATAAAGAATCCTGCCTGGAAACGCCTGATTGACGATGCCCGCTATGAAAGGAGCAAGAAAAATTCTGAAAAATCTGATCTTCTCCTCAATAAGGCGATAAAGAAATCCCCTTCAACAGGACAGGTTTATCTTGAATATTTTCTAAATTACTCTGATTCGGCAGACCTGCAGCAACGTTTTACGTTACTTCTTAAAGGATATAAAAACACTAAAGATATTGTCTTAGGTTTTTTTATAGGCAATACCTACCTCGAAGAGGGAGAGTATATAAAGGCCCTCCATTTTCTTGAACAAAAAGAAATTGTTGATTACATGAAAGTCAAACACATCCCCCTCCTCGCTCAACTCTATTACGAAGAAGGAGAGTATAAAAAGGCGTCCTTTGAATATGAGCAATTCTACAGAACTGTTTTTAATGATGATCGGCCGCTCAACGAATTACTCTCTGAACAGGGTGCTTCTGAACTCATACTATATGCTTTAATAAGACATGATTCAGGTGAAGACTGGAAATCAATAATGTCACTCATTCCAAAATCGAGCATTCATATTGAGTCAAGCTGGCAGGATTACCTGGATCAGTTGCAAAACAAATTAAAAGAATTAAAACCAGCCCTTACCGGTATAAACGGTAATCCAGGTGAATTTAATCGCAAAAGAAAACTATACTATACTTCAAGAATTAATTTAATCCAGTCATGGCTGTAATTCCCTGCTTGCCTCATCTGCCCATAAAAAACCGGTTAAAGCATCGCTTCCGGATGTAGAACCATGTATAACAGCCTTAGCAACAACTTCATCCGGCAGTAATTCCCTTCTTAAAATTGATTCAGCAAATTGTTTAAGATAGAAGGGAAAAGAACCTCGGAGGGCAAGGCTAAGCAGAGTTCGACCGCCATCAGTAGTTCCCGAAAGCTTAGTAGTTATGCTCTCTCTGTTAATCAGGTTAATTCCTGAAATTGTTTCATACAGCATTACCCCTGCCAAAAAGTCATCCCCCGACGGGGTAAATCCAATGCCCATTCCAACAAGAAAACTTAAATCAATCTCATAGGCACCTTGCTCTTCTGATTTTTCTATTGCATTTCTAATCATTTTCCCTGCAGCATTGGAATAAATATTCCCTTTCTTTTTTGTAACAAGAGGAGACAAGCCTTCTTCTTTAGCAAAAATAATAAAAGATTTGAGTAACTGATTAGTATCTATAGGCAATTTGGTATTTTCACAAAAAACAGTACCGTTCCACAAAGATGATCTGGCTAAATCAATAATTAAATTAGAAAAAATTATCTTTTTATTTTCCCAAACAAAGGAACCTTTAGCCTCAACACAGTTCAGTAATAATTTAAAATTAGAAAAAACAAGTCCAAAATCAGACATTTGATTCTGATTATTCACAATTGAGATCAGGTACCCTGAGGGATGCAGCAGATTTACAGCCTTTGAATAGATTGAATTTACCGTTCCTTCCCAGGATTCTTCAGGAATAGAGGCCCCAGTAAGATCCGCATAATATATTCTCTTAATCATTTTATATAACTCTGATTCTGATATTACAAAGTGTAACTTCGAATTATCCTAATAGCAAGAATTGTAAAAAGTACAGGTAAAGCTTTTTTAATTCAGAAACAACTCTCTTATGGCCTTTGACCATTTTTCAGGATATGGTATCCGGAAGGCTGCTCTTTCATGAGCACCGTCATCGGTAATAAAATTAAAAGCGACTACGTTCCCATACATATTTTTACCATTAAAATCATCTGTAACATTTATTGAAGAGAACTGTGATCCCTTAATAAATATTTCCCTTTTTAAAAACCTGGAACAATAGTAAAGCCCTTCACTGGAGAGACCCAGAACACCCATACTGTTAAAAGGAATTCTTAGATCAGATTCCAAACCATAATAATGAACATTAAATCCACTAAGAAGTATCTGACCTTCTCCAAGACGCCTTCTTAAACGCCTGGATTCCATATTTTTAACAAATGCAAGTAAAAAAATTACTCCCATGAACAACCCCCCAACAATGAGGGTATTTATATTTCCACTATCCAGTATATTCATTTCATTTTAGAGATATATCTGCTTACTTTTTGCTTTAACAGAACACGGGACACCTTGCCGGCACCCATTTCGTCAAGAAAAGATTCTGCAATATCTTCATTACTCCTGTTTTGTTTTTTTAAAGCCATTATATGAGATGAGTTTCTTTCCAGAATAGCTTTAATGGAATTCTGATCACTTCCCCTAATCATCATCATAGATATTATTGCAATAATAACAGACAGTGCCACAGTAACAGTAATATCATAGGAAGTATCTTTTATTAAAAGCCGGAGAAAAGAATTCGGATTACCTGCGTTAAAAATAAGATAAAAATCCATAACCATAAGAAAAGCTAATACAAAATATAGAATTTTACGCATCAATGCAGACATCTACACCCTCCAGGTTCTGTTCTGACTATTTTAAAAATATGCAATAAAAAAAGATATGAGACAGTGCATACTGCCTCATATCTAATAAATTATCAAGATGAAAGTTAAAAACTTATGATTTTAAAGTTAACTCTTCACCTATAGCCATCTTAGCCCATCTGGCTTCTGCTTCAACCCATGCTTCATCGCTGGCTTCATTATCCCAGTATTCAAGTCCACGTTCTTTACGTGTTGCACCAGGAAGTAAATTATCAAGAAAAATTGCAATTATTGCAGTTACAGCCATTCCTGTTGTAAGAATAGTCTGAAGAATGCTTCCAAGTACACCAGCAACCTGACCGGCACCAGACCAGTCAATTGCATTTGAACTGAAATGTGCAGGAAAACTTAGACCTGCAAAAAAAGCAAGACCAACAATAAAAAGGTTTCGGGAGTTGTTAAGATTTACAAACTGCAGATTGGAAAGTCCAACAGCAGCAATAAGACCAAACATACCAACAAACATAGCACCAATTACAGGCTGTGGTAATGTTGATAAAGCTGCACCAAATTTAGCAAACATAGGAAGAATTAACATAATTACAGCACCTGCTCTAATTACACGACGACTTGCTACATGAGTAAGACCAATGGAACCAATATTTTCTGAATAAGAAGTTGTACCATTTCCAGTCTGAAAAAGAGATGCTATAAAACAACCCAGACCCTCAGCACCAAGACCTCTGGAGATCATTTTTGCTGTAGGAACAGGAGCTTCTGCCATTCTTGCACATGCATAGTAATCACCAATTGATTCAACCATAGAACCAAGATAACCGGCAAGCATACCAAGAGATCCGGCAAGAGTAATTGCATTAAGTTCAGGGAATCCCCATTTAAAAGGAAGAGCAGGTCTTAAAGAAAACCATGGTGATGCCTGAATTATGCTTATACCTTTTGTAAGGTTAGCAGCATTATCTGCAGGAATCCATCCGGCAAATGTTCCAATTAAAGCAGCAATCCATCCGGTTAATATTGCAAGCAATACAGGAAAAAGTAAAAATACTTTTGATTTTCTTGCAAAAACCTGTGAATAAAGTATAAGAGCCACAAGAGTAAGAAGAGAAATTGTCCAGTTACCAGCCATCCATGGAGCACCTATTCCATACAAAGCAAGTCCGATCATTGCAATAGTAGGAGCAATAACCAGAGGACTGATTGCCTTCTTAATTAAACCCATAAGTCCTGAATAACCAAGAATAATCTCAAAGACAGATGCAAACATAACTGCAGCACTTACCTGCTGAATCATAACCTGCCATCCAAGATTTTTAGCTGCAACCATACCAACTATTGCAAACATAGGACCTAAAAATGAGAAAGTACCACCCTGAACAATCGGCAGCCTGTTCCCTAGAGGGGACTGCTGTAGAAGGGTTGTTATTCCAGATACAAAGAACATTGTAGATATAAGTAATGCCAACTGTTCCTGAGGCATTTTCATTGCTCCACCTACAATAAAGGGAATCAGTACAGTAGCACCAAACATTGTAAGGTACTGCTGAAGACCTAGAAGAAAAGCAAGACCCATTTTTGGTCTACTTCCCATTGGATAGATTACCCATCCACTGTTTTTTTCGTTTTCGCTCATATTTCCTCCATATATTATCGGGCAGCAGCTTTTGTGTAACACACCCACTACTGTCCCGAAATTACCATTTTTTTTTAATAACGCTTAAAAAAACTCTTTAGGTTATTTGGAAAGTTTATCAATCCGGTTCCTTCCCTATTAGCCTAAAGCCTATCTACCTTCCCAAGGCTGCTGAGTAGCTGCGAAGCAGCGTATCGAAGCATTACGATTGACAGATCTCCCCATACATCTCTGGTCTTCTGTCCCTAAAAAACTGCCATCCATCCCTAACTTCTCTTATTTTTTCCAAATCAAGATCAGCTACAACAACTTCTGTCTTATCCCTGGAACCCTTTACAAGAATTTTACCAGTTGGATCCACAAAATAACTGGAACCGTAAAACTCACCGAATTCCCATGGTTTTTCAACACCAACTCTGTTATTTGCACCAATAAAAACACCATTCGCAACTGCAGAAGCAGGCTGCTCAAGTTCCCAAAGATATTCCGATTTTCCAGCAACAGTCGCAGATGGATTGAAAAGAATCTCCGCTCCATTTAATGCAAGGCATCTTGCAGATTCAGGAAAGTGTCTGTCATAACAGATAAAAACACCTATTTTTGCATAAGCTGTCTGAAATACAGGAAAACCCATATTACCTGGTTTAAAATAGAATTTTTCCCAGAAAGCAGGCCATGTATGAGGTATCTGTATTTTTCTCATCTTTCCAAGATAACTTCCATCAGCATCTATAACAGCCGCAGTATTGTAATAAACACCTTCCTGAGCTTTTTCATAGACAGGAACAACCATTACCATATTATACTTTTTTGCATATTCTGCCATTCGTTCTGTAGTCGGTCCAGGGACTGTCTCTGCAGATTCATACCATTTAATATCCTGTTCGGCACAGAAATATGGTCCATAAAATATTTCCTGCAGACAGAGAATTTGAACCCCTTTTTCTCCGGCTTCTTCAATAAGAGGTATGTGTTTTTGGATCATAGCCTCTTTAATTTCTGCGACAGTTCCATCGTGTTTTGGATTTGAAGCCTGAATGTGTGCACATTTAACGATTCTGGACATAAATTACTCCTTTGGTTGCATAGGCGAGCAGCAACGAAGTTGCGACCAGCCTAAAAAAAGATATAAAGATTGATTATAGCCTCAGTTTTCTGCATACGTCAAGAGAAAAATTTTCAAGGGCTTATTTACCTGTTTTTTAACCATTTTTCATCTAATATTAATCAATTTACGGGCGTGATCCCGGTTTGGTTATAAGAGACCACATTTTATTTTATATTGTAGAGACGCAAGATTTTGCGTCTCTACGAGATATACAACCACGGGGTCGGGCTTTCCGGGGGTTCCGTCCCTCACACAAGAATCGTAATAAATAAGATTTTCCTGAAGCAGAAATGCAAAATTCACAATACTGCTTTATACAATGTCATTATATAAAGAAAAATACCGTATTGAATCAACCCGCCTCAAAAAATGGGATTATGCATCCAATGAATATTATTTCATTACAATTTGTACAAAAAACAGGAAATGTTATTTTGGAGAAATAATTGATAATGAAATAATTTTATCCAAAATTGGAAAAATTGCATATTAATATTGGCAGGAAATTCCAAACCATTTCCCATTTGCCCAATTGGATAAATTCGTTATCATGCCAAACCACATACATGGAATTATAATTATTGATAATGATCATAACCGTTATCGTCGTAGAGACGCGATAAATCGCGTCTCTACGAGAATGCAAATCTATTGACTCTTGTTGGCAGGATTGATACTTATAAATAGAATTATTTAACAGGAGGTTAGATTGACAAACAAAACCCGTTTCTGGCCACCTTTAATACCTATTATTATGATAGGCATCATGATTATCTGGGCAACATTTTATCCCATAATTAAATATATGGTTGCAGATATTGATCCCCTTATATTATCATTCTATAGATATTTCCTGGGATTTCTGGCTTTAAGCCCTTTTTTTATCAGAGAAATAAGGAAACTGAAAACCAAACCCTCTGTTTTTGAAACTTTTATAATGTCCTGCCTGGGATTTATTGGAATAACCCTGTTTTCAGTCGGTCTTTTTTATGGAATAAAGCTTTCCACTGCTGTAAATGGAGCACTTCTTGCCAATACCCAGCCAATATTTACTGCAATTTTTGGGTATTTATTTATCTCCGAG
>JALTGJ010000333.1 GCA_027077185.1 Spirochaetales bacterium
ATACATACAGCAGCTACAGGGTTCCTATATTGATGTTTTTTAATAAACCTTTGCTATCTCCGAAGCAATGTGTTTTAGGTTGTTTAAATAATCCGGATTTAACGGATTAAGCTGAACTACAACTCCATCAATTGCCTTTGCAATAATTTTCGCACTTTTTTGAGAAAACTCCGGCTGGACAAAAATGACTTTCACTTTTTTCTTCTGTGCCATTTTTATTACTTTCTCAAGTACCCCAGGAGAAGGTTCTTTGCCTCCAGTTTCTACAGCTACTTGCTCAAGGCCGAATTCGTCACATAGATAGCCAAAAGCCGGATGATAAACAAAAACAGTATTACCCCTTAGAGGTTCCAGTACTTTTTTTAATTCTTCATGTACAAGATCGAGATCTTTAATAAAATTATTATATCCTTTGGTATAAAATTCTTTTCCCATTGGATCTTCTTCAGATAGTGCCTTGTAAATAGCTGCTGCCTGTATTTTAACAAGTTCAGGAGACATCCATATATGCGGATCTTTTATTTCACCATCATGATGATCTGTCTCTTCATCTTCATCTTTGTGGTTTTCTATATCCCGTTTAATTATTCCTTCTGATGTATCTACAATTTTCAATTCGGGGAGATTTTTTTTAATGGTTCCGATAAAAGCTTGTTCAAATGCAACACCAATTGTAAAAAAAAGTTTGGAACTGCTCAATTTAAGAACCTGACCTGGAGTCGGTTCATATGTTGTGGGGCTTTTCCCTGGTCCCACAAGGACATTCACATTTACACGATCACCACCTATTCTTTCTACAAAGTACTTTTGGGGTAATATACTTGTGAAAACAGTTATTAAACCCTCTTTCTTCTCCATTTGTTTATCAGCATCCTGCTGACCATTTGAAAACAGGGGAGTTACAATTAGGAATGTAATTAAAATTAAATATATTTTTTTCATCTATTGCTCCTTCGATTTGTAAATGCAAATTATTTGCAATTAAAAACATAGATAATAAAGGCCAGGAGGTCAAGTGTTTTTTGCAAATTGTTTGCATTTATCACATAATCCATAGATTTGTATTGATATACTATCCACCAGAAAATTTTTACTATACTTTTGTAAAGAGATGTAATCTTCCTGATTCAGTTCCGATAAACAAAAAAGCTTATTGCAGGATCGGCAGTAAAAATGTGGATGTAAAGGATTATGAATGCAGGACATTTCATAGATTTTTGTTTCATTATTACTAAGTACTTCCCTAATAATTTTGTTTTTACTAAAAACATTTAACACCCTGTAGATTGTTACAAGATCCATGTCATCTTTAACTTTTTTGTATAAACTGCCTGCTGTAAAGGTGGTTTCCATATCTATAATTTCATTCAGCAGGCGTATTCGCTGTCTGGTTAACTTTAATTTTGTACTTTTTAGTACATCGTTTGATTTACATTTCTCCATGGTATCTCCTGTAATCGCTTTCGACTAATATGGGCCCCTTACACTCTGTGTAGCCCATATTATCTTTTTACGAGCACTTTCCTTTTATTTATATGGTATAGAATATCTATTAGAGAACAGCTGCTATTATAGTCCAAAATGTGGGATAGCGTAAATATCTTTAGACAGGAGGCTTTTGCGATGTATTCAATTCAGCTTGTTTTTGGCTTTTTCCGCCAGCTATATTACTTTGTGTTAGAGAAGAAGTACTTTTCAAGTAGAAAATGTGATACAGCGCAAAAAGCTTACAGCGGCCTATTGACATTAGCAAATTGCAGTCTTATACTGACTGCATAAAAGCGTCATAATAAGATGTCATGCTAAAGAAGGCTAATATGAAAGTAATTACCATTCGGGGAGTGGAACCCATTCTATCTGCAAAATTAAAACAGACTGCTAAAGAAAAGGGAAAAAGTGTTAATCAGTTTATTATTGAATTATTAAAAGAAAACTTCGGTCTGCAAAAGAAAAAAAAATATACAGAATTACATCACGACCTTGACCATCTTTTTGGCCGATGGACAGAAACGGAATTTAATCAGATTCAGAAAAAAATAGAAAGTGAAAGAAAAATAGATAAGGAGCTATGGGAATGATCCGGCTGCTTATTGATACCAATATTTATTCAAATGCATTAAGAGGTGACGGGAAAATAGTTTCGATCCTTCAAAAAGCTAATGAAATTGGAATCTCATCAATCAGTATAGGTGAACTTCTTTCCGGTTTTAAAGGCGGCAGTAAGGAACAGCAGAACAGAGAGGAATTAGAAGAATTTCTGGATTCTCCCAGGGTAACTGTATATTCTGTAGATGAAACTACTGCTGAATTTTATGCTGAAATTTTGGATGGACTAAGAAAAACCGGAAAACCAATCCCTACCAATGATATCTGGATTGCTGCTGTAACATTTCAATATGGGTTTAAACTGCTCTCAGAAGATGCCCATTTCCAAAATGTTGCAGGATTGGTAGTTATCAGGCCTGAGAGATAGCGGCTGTTAGTTCCTGTTAGAACTTCAACAATAGCTTCTATAGTTTTCAGGTAATCTTTAAAAATTTGAGGAAAGGTCTTTTATATGACGGAAGTGTGACTTGCATTCTTGTCCAACTAACCTGCTTTATATATAATCCACGCTATGAAAAGAATTGTTATCTTAATGTTTCTATTATCTATTTCTCTACCTCTCTTTGCTCACCCACATATTATGCTTAAAACATCTTTGGGAATTGAGTATTCAAATTCCAGCTGTACTGGCGTTTGGGTTGACTGGGAGTTTGACAGATTTTTTAGTGTTTCAATAATAAATGATTTTGA
>JALTGJ010000334.1 GCA_027077185.1 Spirochaetales bacterium
GACGTGATAAATCGCATCTTTACGGATATCTACCCCCTTCCATAAACTCATCTAAACTAAAACTGTTAATAAGATGATAAAGAACTGTTATACCAGGTCGTTTATTGACGAACACCAGTATCTATTCTATATTTATCAAATAAATCTCCGAGTCTTAATTCCTGGGAACTTTTGTTTATGGGATTCTGACCGTGAAGGCTTTTGTCCTGTGACAGCAGCCTTCAGAGGGTAGTACAGGAAACAGTGCTGCCTCCCGTGTTTGGAAAGGAGGATAATATGAAAAAAAATCTATTTCTATTATTCATTTTAATAATCTCATCTATTTACTCTGCTGGTTCCTTTGCAGAAGGTCAAAACGAAAGAAAGACTGCTGCACAGGAAAGACTTAGGCTTGCAACTACTACAAGTACAGAAAACTCCGGTTTGCTGGATGTGCTTATCCCGGCATTCACTGCAAAAACGGAAATTAAAGTGGATGTAGTTGCTGTTGGAACAGGTAAAGCTATTACTTTGGGAGAGAATGGAGACGTGGATATTATTATGGTCCACGCAAGAAGCAGAGAAGATAGTTTTGTAGCTGAGGGATATGGTGTTAACCGAAGAAACCTTATGCATAACGACTTTGTTATTCTGGGTCCTCCGGATGATCCGGCAGGAATACGCTCTGTAAAAGATGCAGCAGAAGCTTTTAAAAAGATTCAATTGACTGAATCCAGCTTTATATCCAGGGGAGATGATTCCGGCACAAATACGAAAGAAAAGGAACTGTGGAATACTGCGGGAGTTACACCGGCGGGTAAATGGTATAAAGAAGCAGGACAGGGCATGGGTGCTGTAATAACTATGACCAATGATATGCAGGGTTATACACTGTCTGACAGAGGTACGTATCTTGCGTTAAAGGATAAAATTGATCTTGTAGTTCTGGTAGAAGGAGATCCTAAGCTTTTTAACCCTTATGGTGTAATTGCTGTTAATCCAGCTATTCATGATGGAATTAATTATGACGGAGCTATGAGATTAATAGCCTTCTTAACTTCCGGAGAAGGTCAGAGTATTATCAAAAATTTCCAAAAAAACGGTGAACAGCTTTTTTATCCTGACGTAATAGAGTAGAAAGGTTTCGTGGAATAAATGGTTTTAAGTAAAGCACTTTCCCTAATATTTACAGCAGACAGAGAGGTTATTTTTATTTCGATGACCTCTCTAAGTATGGCTTTAACATCAACTGTTATATCCACAATTCCTGCACTGTTACTGGGAACTGTTTTAAGCAGTAAAAACTTTCACGGAAAGTCTGTTATTATTATTATTTTAAACAGCCTTATGGCCATGCCTACGGTAGTTATAGGCCTTATAATTTACTCTCTAATATCCAGATCCGGTCCTCTTGGCAATTTAGGTCTTTTGTTTACACCATGGGCAATAATAATAGGTCAAAGTGTCTTGTCTTTTCCAATTATTGCATCTCTTGTCTATAGTGCACTTGCAAGAACAAGTATAGAACTTCCGGAAACTCTTGATACTCTTGGAGCTTCAGGACCACGAAAACTTTACATGATTTTTAGGGAATCTAAAACAGCTGTTCTTTCAGCAATCCTTTCAGGGTTTGGAAGGGTTATCGGAGAAGTTGGCGTTTCCATGATGCTTGGGGGAAATATACGATGGTTTACAAGAACTATTACAACAACAATAGCCCTGGAAACAAGTAAGGGTGAATTTGAGCTGGCTATGGCACTGGGTATTATACTTATTACAATTTCTTTTACAGTAAATGCCCTGCTTCATTGGGGAGTAAACCATAATGTCTAATATTAGCATAAAAGAACTGGCTTACTCTTATGGAAAAAATGAAGTTCTTTCCATTAATAAACTTTTGATAAAGAAAGGGATTACAACTGTTTTTCTAGGGGCAAACGGTTCAGGTAAAACAACAATTTTAAAAGTTCTAAGCGGTATTTTTACCCCATCTAAAGGGCTTATGTTACCTAAACCTGAAAGTTTAAAAAAAGAATCTGTACTGGTTCATCAAAACCCATACCTTTTTTCCGGTTCAGTAAAATACAATATTGAGTTCGGTTTAAAAATACGAAATATTTCAAAACCTATTCGCCAAACAATTATACAAAAAGTACTTTCAGATGCTCAGCTTCTTAATTTAATAAACCGCAGAACTTCCAGTCTCTCCGGGGGAGAAAAACACAGATTGGCTATTGCCAGAGCACTAGCTTTAGATCCTGATATATTAGTCCTGGATGAACCCTTTGCAAATATTGATTCTGAATCGAGAAATGTAATAGAAGATTTGATTCTTAAAAGAGAAAAAAATGGCAAAACTACAATTATCAGTACACACATTTTAGCATCTGCTTACAGGCTTGCAAGCAGTATAATATATCTGGATAAAGGTAAAATAAAGGAACCTGAAACAAACTTTATCAAGGGTTACATAATAAAAAAAGATGATTATTTTTTCAGCTTCCAGGCATCAAGTAATAAAAAAACAAAACCCATCCTAATCCCGGCAACTGATGGAGACTACAAAACTGCTGTTATTCCATACAGCGATATATTTTTATCCGAAACAAATATTAAAACCAGTGCTCAGAACCAGTTAAAAGGGATAATTAGTTCTTTGGTCAAAAAGGGGAATCAATATTTTGTTACAGTTGATTGCGGAATAAGTTTAAAGGCTGTTGTAACAGATTTATCTGTTAGAGAGTTAAAAATTGAAGTGGGAAAAAGTATTTTTATAAATTTTAAAGCAAGTGCAGTAAAGCTGTACTAGAAGATGC
>JALTGJ010000335.1 GCA_027077185.1 Spirochaetales bacterium
TGTATTGCTTACCTAAAATTTCTACTAATGCGTACATCAACTAAACCTCAATTATTACAGAATCAACATAGGCTACTATATAGCATAACTAACTTGATCTGGTCAATAGTTTTAAAAAGAGAAAAACAGCTTTACCGCAACCATTAGTGCTGCAGATAAAACAATAATTGAAAAATATTTTTTTAATTTACCCCCGTGAAGTTTATGACTGATAAAAATACCTATTCGAACTCCTACTGCGCCTGCAGCCAGAAGGGACAGTGCTATTGGCAAACTTACTTTCCCTCCTGTTACTGTATTGGCTGAAATTCCTTTCTTGATTACAGCAGAAATGGAACTAACAAGAACAACTGCAAGACTGGTACCTACCGCAAGATGCGGAGCAAGCCCTACACCCAGAACAAGAATAGGCATAACCAGTACTCCCCCGCTAATGCCCATTAGACCGGTAAGAACCCCTCCGATAAACCCTATTCCAAACAGGCCTATAATACTGACACCTATCTGCCCGGATTGGGGAAGATCAGTATTTGGACCCAGTTTCATTTTCTGAAGAAATGTTACAGGGCTTATATCGGATTTTTCATCATAACTTGTCTCTCTGGACATAACCCAGGCAATAAGAAGTAAGATAAGAATAAAGACAGCCTGCATAATACGGTCAAAGAAGAGTCTGTTTCCACCTGAAATAATAATTAAACTATCCTGCAGCATATCACCGGATACAGCACCCAGCATACTGCCTATGGAAATATAAACAGCAGCTTTTAATTCAATATTATTTTTTTTAAAATGCTTAAGCACTCCGGTAGTACTTGTACCAATTATATAGCAGGTAGCACTTCCAGCAGCAATATCCATTGGGATACCAAGAAGAATATTCATTAGAGGGACAAGAAGAAAGCCCCCTCCAACTCCAAAAATTCCTGCCAAAATCCCAATTAGAAAACCAAGACCGGCAAGAGAGACAAAAAAAACAGGGCCAGTTAAAAAGGAAGTAAATGAAGGTGAAATAAGCTGAAAAATATCACTCATATCGAACCGTTGGATTTCCGAATTATTTTTAAAATGATATATTCTAAAAAATCAAGAATTGTAACCATTAGTACTCCCCATATAAGAGGAATGAGCACAAGTATTGCCACAGAAAGTACTTTCAGCATTAATATTTTTCTCCTTACCCAAGATAACATATCATTTATGAGTGCTATTGTTCCAGTAAAAATTTGAAATAGACCATTCAACTTATTTTTGAGAAATTAAGTAATTAAGTTGAAAAAATAAATTCTTATTAAGCTTTACCAGAGTAAATATTTAATTCCAGGTTATCAGTTTCATCTTCTATTATTTTATACCACAAAGATTTCCTATTGCACAATTCATCAGTGTTTCGAACCTGATTGCGAATTTTTTCATATATATGAAAGTGTTTTTTTACCAGATTATATGTTTTTCTGTCTTCAAGGGAGAGTAATTTTTCAATTCTGGCTTCAAGTAGATTTTCAATCTCCATGTCATATACAAGAAGTATAGAACTATAGATCCTGAATATATCCTTTGTATACTGCAAAACAAGGGTATCAAAAGAGGGTACTTTTACAAGGTATGTTATTAGATTCCCGAGAACTGTTAAGGACCCTGAATAATCCTTTTTAATAGAATAAGAGTTGAGTGCATTTTTACATAGATCAATTAGTTCAGAATTTTTCAACATAATTTTCCTGCCTTCTCCCATTACAGCTGTGATCCTGAATACAGGCATACTTAAGAGTGCCTTTATAAGAAGTTTGATTAGATTTGGGAATACCTTATTTTTCCACAGATTACTCTTTATGGAATCGTAAAGTGCCAGCATTTCATCCTGATACTTTAGAATATAAAAGTCTTCCCTCCTAAAAAGGAGGTAATAAAGTGAAATAGAAATTCCTTTAAATTCGATAATACCAGAATTAAAAAAACGAAGGCCTGTTTCAACTCCGCCCTTTCCATCTTCCAATTCTTTCATATACTTGTATTTAAGATGTTTGGTAATGATGACCCTTGTACTAACCGGACTAATTTTATTGGCTCTGGCCTGAAGTCTTGCAGCAGTGTTAACTATATCACCGGAAAGATCACCATCCATGGTTATTATTAGAGGTGTATAAATTTTACCACCTGCAATTCCGGCGCTGATATGCATATCAGGAAGCATTATTTTAGCACCAGGTCTGCTTTTTGATAATTCTTCACTCTTAATAATCTTCCTCTTTCCAAAATAATCTATGATGCTTAATACTGAGTTGATTATATCAGTAGCACTGGTGCCAACCAGAATCAGCTCATCTCCCATGGCACGGCGGCTTACAACATTGTTTTCCTGGGCAATTTTACTAATATCACCCTGCATAAAATTATCCAAAAGTTGCAGCATTGATAGATTTCGGTTGTTTTGTTTACAAAATTTTGTGTATCCATGAATATCTATCATTGCAATGTAAATGCTGGAAATGGTCATATTCCGTTTCAGGTCACCGGCATATTTGTAATCTGAATCGGGAATTACAATTTCCTTCCAGACTTTTGGATATGAGGGATAATCTATATCTTTAAAAAAACCCCAGTGAAGATTTCGTATTAGCTTAAAAGCATTCATCAGTATAATCTGAATCCGGGAGCCCCTGGGAATCACAGAACTGTATTCCTTAAGTTCAGAAAAAGTTTTGATTTTCCCATTGATAATTTTCTCGTACAAATGAGCAGACAGCTCAAAAACAGAGGTTTCTTTTTTATATTCGCTTATATCTTT
>JALTGJ010000336.1 GCA_027077185.1 Spirochaetales bacterium
CTATAGGGGTGCTTAATAACAAAAATTTTTCACATAAAAAACTGACCCCGATATAGACCCCTTTATTAGGGGAACCCTGGTTGCATGGGCGAGCAGTGAGCTTGCGAACGACCAGCCCCAGGTGACTCTATACTTCATCTAAGTTTTTATGAAGTATAAAATACCCCATATACGGCTATAAGTGGACTAAGTTGGATACGCAATAGTTTCAGGGACTAGTGTTCGCAAGCAGGATGCATGGGCGAGCAGAAAGCTTGCTTTCGACCAGCCGACGTGAGAGTTCGAGTCTCTCTTCGGGCAGGTTTAAACCCTTTCTGAGATCGTTCCTCGGCGCTGCGCTTCTGCGGTACGACTCATTGGTAAGAGATTATCTTTTAGGAGATAATCTCTTTTTTTATGCAGTATGGGAACTGACCCCTTTATCGACCCCTTTATTTTTGTAATATGTGTTGGATCCATTTTTGGAGGTAATTTATTGTCAGTACGAGGGATTAGTTGATAATGTCATAAAGATTGAATTAAGGAATTAAAAAATTCAGTGGACCAGACATTAAGTTCGAATTCATCTTTTATAAATGGTACAACATCTTTTCCAGCTTCGGCGAAGTCAATTGTAGAAAGTTTATCTGTAAGTAATGATTTTACTTTTTCTAAAGATAATTGTTCATCTTTACTCAGTTTACCACTTTGTTTTAATTTAGCTTCCAGGTATTGTAGATCCGGTGATATTTTTTTCCCCATATACCAGATAAAATCATAAAAATCTCTGCCCTTAATACGACCGCTTGGATATTCCCTGCTGATGATAGCATGTAGTTTTCCTGCAAAAAGGGAGGTCAGCTGAAGAATATTGTAACTAAAGGGTATGGGGTTTGTTAAGAAAAGTGTCTCATACATCCCTGAGGGTTGTGGAGGATCAGTATCAATTTCTATTTTAATTTTTAATAATTCATTTTTATGAGTACCTGCTGCTGGTAAATTGATATTATCAATTGAAATTAGAATTGCCAGTGTATTCCCTTTAATAAAGGCAGACTCAATAGGTGTGTTAATTATTTTGTTAACCTTTTGTGCTGAAAATTTTAATTCGTAGGACAATAACTCTTGCTCAATTCCTACTAAATACTTTTCAAGTGTAAAGTTAGAGTTTGGCACCAAAAGAGTAAAATCCATATCTTCTGAAAATCTATTTAATCCATGTCCTATTCTAAGCGCTGTTCCACCGTAAAAAGCAGCTTTATAAAAAAATCCCTGTCGTGATAATCCAAGTAATGCAATTTGCTGCACAATTTCTTTCAAGGCATTTTTATAGTCCATCGGTGTTTGACAATTATAGGGATCAAGCATTTCTAAAATAGCTTTATTCATTAGTGCTCCTCGTTTTATGCCTGTAAACTGGCAATTGTCTGCTGTAGGTATATAGTATTTTTTCTTTTGTAAATTTCAGATAATCTGGTTAATAAATTTATATCCAGCTTTTTCAACTGCATTATATCGATCCGCAATTCTTCTAATAAATAACGGGGGACTTCTGATTTCTCTTTAATTGTACTGAAATAAACCTTATCACATAAAGCTTTTTCAGGAGTAGCAATAAAAAAATTCCCAAGTTCTGTCCTGTAGTATTGTATACCGATTACGTATTTCTGGATGGGCAGAAATTTATAGCTGAACATACCTATTGGCGTATTGAAAGATTTATCTCTTTTAAAACAGATACCAGTTATTCTTTCAACTCTTTCCGGTATAAATCCATGAAATGACAAAGCGTATTCCATAGAAATGGCAGATGGCCCATATAGCATTCCTGATATAACTTCACGGGAATATTTTTTGTTATAATTTCGACCTAATATGTAAAGTCCCTGCTTAATATGAATGAGATCTCCGTTTTTTGTCGAATGTTTAATTTTATCCCGGGGGGACTTATAATTAGCAAATAGACTCATCAAATAAGGTGTTGTAAAATATGGTAGTTTTTCCTGAAAAAGTATGTTTTCCATAAATCTAACGTCCTTTAGGGCAGTATTTATTAACTATTTGCCTGTATATAGAATATAATACCATAACTTGGAAATATTACAACTATTTATAACCAGTATATAGAAAATATTCATATATACTAGTTATAAATAGAATGATTGAGTTTGGTTTTAAGGATTGCTATGGCTTTTTTACATTTTTACGCACTTGAACGGTAATAATGATGGTGCAACCCTGATAAGATTTTCATCTTCTTAATTGCACCGGAACTTTCTATGATTTCAGCATCAGGGATCTTGTTGATTCCCTGATGCATTCATGCAAGGATGCATGGGCGAGCAGGAAGCTTGCTTCCGACCAGCCAAAAACATATCAATTTAATAAATATCACAAAAGTCTCTTTTAGGAGATAATCTCTTTTTTTTATGCAGTAAGGGAACTGACCCCTTTATATTTCTAATTGGTGTGGTGAATGTTATTAATTTTTGTCATTCGCAGGTTAAAATCATTTTGATGATAATTCTTACTTCACTTAATTACTAAACGTCATCATGAGAACCAATATCGAGAAGAATTATTTCTCTATTTACTACTTCCAGATACATTACTACTCTATAGCTATAAGTCAGACTAACAGAATACTTTTCTTTGTGACGACCTTTCAGCTGATGCAATTTTAATCGTTGTTGAAAAGGGTCTTCTTCCAGCTGAGTTAATAAATCCTTAAAATCAGGTTTTAATTGGGGGTGCTTTTTTAAGAATTTCTTTGATGTCTTTACAAAAGTACTAGTCCAGCTTAGTTTAA
>JALTGJ010000337.1 GCA_027077185.1 Spirochaetales bacterium
ACATAAATGTAGGATTTGTATATTTTCCATACATTTACGTATGTTTTGTACCATATCAGATGCCAGGCAGAGGCAAACCGTGCCATGTAGGGGGCAAGGCATGCCTTACCCCTACCTGGCACGGTTTTTGCATATACCAGACAAGGAGAATTAAATGAATACAATCGATTTTACTAAAATATCCGTCAGGGACATTTATGGAATGAACTCATTCGGAGATTCGGTCATGAGAGAGAGGCTTCCAAAATCAATATACAAAGAATTAAAATCAGTTCAGGAAGGCAAAAAGCGCCTGTCTTCTGAAGTAGCGGAAGTAGTTGCAAATGCCATGAAAGACTGGGCCCTGGAAAAAGGTGCAACCCATTATACACACTGGTTTCAGCCCCTGACAGGATTAACAGCAGAAAAACATGACTCATTTATTTCTCCGACAAAAGACGGCAAAGTTATTATGGAATTTTCAGGGAAAGAACTTATGCAGGGAGAACCGGATGCATCATCTTTTCCAAGCGGAGGCCTTCGGGCAACATTCGAAGCCCGTGGATATACAGCATGGGATACTGCCTCTCCGGCATTTCTTAAGGAAGACAACTCCGGAGGAGTAACACTGTGCATCCCAACAGCATTCATTTCCTATACCGGCGAAGCTCTGGATATGAAAGTTCCCCTTCTGCGATCAATGGAGGCCATAAGTAAACAGGCCTGCAGAGTACTAAAAGTACTTGGAATGGAAGTTGACCAGGTTACAACATCAGTGGGTCCTGAACAGGAGTATTTTCTTGTTGACAAGGAATATTACGACAAGCGTCCGGATTTAATGCTTACCGGCAGAACAGTTATTGGTTCAAAACCATCAAAGGGTCAGGAAATGGATGACCATTATTTTGGAGCCATTAAATCACGGGCAGCTGCATTTATGAGTGAACTGAACCTCGAACTGTGGAAACTTGGCATTGCTGCTAAAACACAGCATAATGAAGTAGCGCCAAATCAGTTTGAAATTGCACCAATCTATGACACAACAAATGTTGCAACAGATAGGAATCAGCTATTAATGGAAACATTAAAAAAAGTTGCAGCCAGACACCAGCTTGTTGCACTTCTGCATGAAAAGCCTTTTGCAGGAGTAAATGGTTCCGGAAAACATAATAACTGGTCGTTAAGTACTAATACAGGAATAAACCTGCTCGAACCCGGAGATGATCCAACTAAAAATGCACATTTTATACTCTTTCTGGTTGCAATAATAAAAGCCGTTGATAAATTTGCACCCCTACTTAGAATGTCAGCAGCAAATACAGGAAACGATCACCGTTTAGGTGCCAATGAAGCACCACCAGCAATTATATCTATATTTTTGGGAGATCAGTTGACACAGATACTGGAAAGCCTTACAGGTGGTAAAAAATACACCAATGGAAATGCTGAAACAATTGAACTGGGTGTCTCTACTCTTCCTAAATTGCCAAAAGATCTTACCGACAGAAACAGAACATCTCCTTTTGCATTTACAGGAAATAAGTTTGAATTTAGAATGGTTCCATCATCCATGAGTATTGCAAACCCCAACATGATCCTTAATACTGCTGTTGCTGATGTTTTATGCGAATTTGCAGATAAACTGGAAAAGGCAGCCAATCCAAAAGATGCAATGAAAGAACTTATTATCCAGACTTACAAATCTCATAAAAAAGTTATTTATAATGGTAATAATTATTCAGAAGGATGGATTCGTGAAGCTGAATCCCGAGGTCTTGCAAATATAACAAATACCGTAGCAGCTTTCAATGAAATGGATAAAGACTACTCTGTAGAACTTTTTATGAGGCACAGTGTACTTACAAAAACTGAACTTGAATCCAGAAAAGAAATTCATCTGGAATCCTATAGCCAGCAGATTAATATTGAAGCATCAATTATGATTGAACTTACAAAAAAGCAGGTTTTTCCAGCATCCGGTAAGTATATAAGTCAGCTTTCAGCAACCATAGAAGGGCTGAATAAGTCCGGGAATAACACTTCCAGTGCCTTTGTAGCTATGATGAATGAGGTTTCGCAAAATGCAGATTCTCTCTATAAAAATATTCTAAAACTGGAAAAAGTACTACTGGCAGCACAGACAGTAAGTTCGAGTGTTTTCGATCAGGCAAAGGCTTACCGTGAACAGGTATTTACACAAATGGATCTTGTCCGGGAAGCTTCCGATACTCTGGAAACACTAATTCCCTGCGATATGTGGCCAATACCTACATACCTTGATCTGCTGTTTAGATTGTAATATTTTTTAGGATTTTTGGGCATGCCCCTGTATGGGTGAATATGTAATTCACCCATACAGGGTACGGCTCTGCGGGGGTTTTGTATTTTGTATGGGCACGATAAATCGGGTTCCTGCAAATTAAACAAACCAGATAATTACTGCAAGAAAGACAAACAGAGCAGATAGTAGAAGTTTGGTATAATGAACTTTCCTTTTTACCTGACAGATACACCAGAACGAGTTGAAGAATAGAGGCTTCCTTCTTCAAGACTTATAAGAGATCCATCATCCCTTAAAAACTTTACCGCTATTGTCTTCCGGCTTCCATTGTAAAGAGGAATACTTACATCAAAGTGCAGATGAGGCCTGGAAGAAAAACCGGTATTCCCGCTGTAACCCAGAAGCTCACCTGGTTCCACTCTGTCACCCTGTTTTACGGCAATCCCCTTTTTTCTAAAATGCATATAGTTTCCGAAACTTCCATCTTTATGGTATATTAAAATGTAATTGGCTTCATTTTTGTATAAATCATTAACACCACCCTTATCAGAATTATCTTTAACAAGAACGACAATTCCTCCCCTTGCTGCCGTTACAGGAGTCCCGATCTCCATGGTAAAATCAAGAGCGTACAGACCCCTGTGAGAAAACTTTCCATTATAGCCCTGGGAAAGCAGATGTTTTGTCCCAGGTTCATAAGGCAGAAGATAGGGATATGAATCATCATGACAATCTGACGACGGATCACCCAGGATAAAACGGTATTTGTAGGAATAATGGTACAGCTTCCCGGTTTCACCTTTCAGCACAAAAAGTTTGATGCTCTTCCCGTTTGGAGGCAGCAGGATTTTAAAGGGAGTAACCGGTTTTTCCCAGATATTTACAAGCTCAACAAGATCTACTATAACAAAGCAGGGAATGGGATAAGAATTATCCCCATAGAAATAAATATCATCATTCTTTCCGATCTCCACCCCTACATTAACAAGGGGAGGAGCAATGTTACTCTCAGAGAAGGCGTATCCGGCAAAAAGAAAAAACAGAAGAAAAACCTCCCCTCTTTTAAACATCTAATTCTGTCTCCCGGAGTATTTTACCTTTACTATTAACAAGAATCATTTTTTTATACTGATACTCCGTTGGCGGATTATCCGGAAAGTACGTAAATTCTGTTTCAACATACACCGTATACCTATAGATAATTTCTGTTTCCTGCAGAGAAATCCTGCTCGTTTCAAAACTGTTCATCTGAAAGCTTTTATAAGACAGATGGGAACTGCCGCCTTCCTTATAGCCGGTCCCCTCATCCAACTCTATTTTATGATTTATAATTTCTATTATTTCACTTTCAGAAAGCATAATCAGTCAGTGGAATACGTACTTTTACCATTGTATCGATATAATAAAACCGGCCGGAGCCCATTACATCAACATGTGTAAAGGTAAACCGTACATATTCAAGCTGTGGCAGTTCTGAATATTTTTCCTTAAGCTCCATCTTTATCCAGTCTTTTGAATCTGACCCTATTAAGTGCTTAAGTCTGTTACCCGTCTCTGACAGCAGTATTTCATCTTCTGAAGGGATGTACTCCTTTTTCCGGGCGCCAAGAAGCATATTGCCCGCCTCCCAGCACCCGGGATTTTCAGCAGCATTGTTTTTATACTTAATAAACAAACTTATAAGATGGTTCAGACTTCCCGGTTCAGCTTCCGGTATAGTTTGAAGTGTTTCTGAAAGTGCAGGCATAAAATCTTCTGCCGTATCCGGTGTTATTTTGGGGATATAGCCGCCGAATACTTCTTTGTTTATTTTGTTTACCCATACAGGTTTAAACCACAGGATCCTGGTCTCTCCCATATCAGGTACAAGGCTTACACAAAGCATCCTGTCTTCAGTAACTTTTCCCCACCGGAATTGTTCCGGCAAAACACTTCCGGGGAGAGCTACCTGAAGGTTAATATAGAAAGGGAAAATTTTTACAGATAATAGTTGTACTCCTTCAGGAATATCAAGTTCAGCATCATGCATCTCCGAAGAACAACTTTTATAGTCAATAATATCTTTAAACCCTTTATCAAATACCTCTACATAAGCATTTTCTTTTTCTGTAAGATCGAATTCAGGGTATGACACGTAGATTACAGCACAGCCCGTAACCGTCAGGAAGGTAGCTTTCAGCCTCAGGGGTAAAGAACCAGGCATTCCATGGTTAACAGTAAAGTTCTGCCAGGGGACAAGGGTATAGGAAACAAGCTGTCTACCTGTTTTAGATGCCCTCACCAGCAGTTTGAGTACTTTCTTATGATCATTCACCGTTAATGTAATCTGATTGTCAGTATCTTCCCAAACCTGATCCACCCTGACTACATTTCCCGGGATTTCAGTTTCAATCTGCTTTGCTCTTTCCCCTAAAATTATAATCTCTTCCACAGAGCCTCCCTGTTCACCGGCAAAGCCAGCTGCCATTCCTTCTGCAAAGAAGAAAAAAAGGAAAAACAGAACAAAATTCCTGCATGCCATGACAACCTCTCAAGAGAATTATATCACATAAAGGGATATTTTGTATTAGCAAACAAGTTACAAGGCATTATCAGTATTACTCACAAAAAAAATGGTTAACAGCCCCTGACCGGGTATAAATTAGAGAATTATACCAACACCGATAAATAAAATCCCATTATATTCTTAAAAAATTGAAAATGTAGTTAAAGAGAAACAATTTATTATACTATACAGGGTCACAAAATCCTTTATAGAAAAAATATTGACTTTGGTTTGTTAAAGGTTTAGATTTTTTATACATGATCATTAATATCATTTATTTATACAAAAAAAAGTAAACAAGGATACAGAAAATGATATCAAAAAATTTTATTTATCTATTTTCCATTTTTTTAATTAGTTCATACAGTCTGGCAGCACAGGATGGTACAATTACATATCTGGAGGGGAATATCCAAATACAGAGAGATGGTAATATTCTATTTGCTGATTTTGGATCTAATCTTTACGAAGGAGATATCTTAAAAACAGGGATGGATTCACTTCTTATAGTGCAACTGAATAGTAAAGGTGAATTAAAACTAAGAGAAAATACAGTTCTTATACTTGAAAACATAAGTTCCAATACCTCCCTTCTATTGAATAAGGGCAGTGTATTTTCCAGAGTAAATAAAATTGTTAATGGGAGTTTCTCTGTAAAAACTCCATCAATGGTTGCAGGAGTTAGAGGGACTGAGTTCTTTGTTGCTTATGGAAGAACAATTGATACTAAACCGGACGTCTGGCTTTGTGTTAATAAAGGGGCTGTAAATGTTGCTCTTAATAAAACAGGAGAATCTGTAATTGTAAATGAGGGAGAGGGAATTAATATACTTTCCGGAAATACACTTACCAAACCAGTTTTTTATCCATGGACAAAAGATCTTAACTGGAATACAGATCCTCAAAATGGTTCTGTAAAAGATACAACAAATCTTGATTCTGCCTATGAGGACCTCCTAAATCAGGATTATGAATAAAAAGAGCTTTACCATGGAGATACTTATGAAATTGAAATTTACAATTATTGCACTATTTTTTATATTGATAACTGTTCTGCCCACTTATGCCAGTCACATACCTACTGTCATCCCTTTTACCACTAAATACGAGACCCGCTTTACTGTGATTGGAGAAAGCCAGGATTTATTTTTTTTAACATGGTTAATAGGAAACCTGCCTGGAACGTCAATTTAGCATATTCGATGTACATTCCGTTAAATTTCAGTGAATCCATTATTTATGAACAGGGACCTTATATGAATTTCATCTATCATTTTAATACCATGATTAAACTGGAATTAGGAACCAATCTATATTATCGCAACTGGACAAGTGGAGCTGACAGTATCGCCTTAGGGAACAGTTACAGTGTTACAGAGAAAGTATTAAAAGCCAGAATTGGAAATAAACATTTATTTACCTACTCTGAATTGTTCTCCTCTGTAGCAAATTCCCCTGCAAGTAAACATTTTTCTTTAATAGATTTCTTAGAATTAGTACATGAAGAAGACAAACAAAACCTTCTTGATATTACAAAAATATTTTTTAATGAAAACAAGGAAATATTAACATTTGATCTTCGTGTAAAGGATACAAAAGGAAAATATCAATGGATAGAAATTATAGATACTTTAGAAAGAGATACAAATGAAAATCCATTAAAATTAGCAGGAATTTTAATAAAAGTTGGTTCAAGAAAGAAAATTGAAATTAAATTAAAAAAAGAAGCTGAAACAGACCACCTTACAGGAATTCTTAATAGAAGAGTATTTTGGGAAAAACTTGATCATCAAATAAATAAATCAAAAAACAGAAATAATAGTTTTCATTACTCATTCTTGATATTGATCATTTTAAACAGGTAAATGATACATGGGGACATCCTGCAGGAGATGAAATTCTAAAACATTTCACAATCCTATGCCTTAAAGAATTACGAGATGGTGATATTTTTGCAAGAGTTGGTGGAGAAGAGTTTGCACAAATACTTCAAAACTCAACAGAAAAAGCAGCTTTAAAAGTAGGAGAAAGAATACGCATAGCAGTAAAATTTGGTCTAATTATTATAAGAAACAAAATTATAAGGCACAAGATCACGGAACGCTAAATGAAATGGCAGTGAAAACTTGAAATTAGAATATTGGAGCCTTTAAACTCAGCCACTACATTCACAGCAAATAGATGCTCCCTCATTGTAATTTTTTTTTAGTTATCATATTCCTGAATTAAACCATATAAAATTTCTGCTACCACAATTACGTCTATACCTATCTGAGCATAAAACGAACTGGTTATGTTAGTAAATATATAGCCCAACTCTACATTAATAATATTAATATTATCATAATATGATACGCTGTCATCATCAAATAGGCATATTGAAAACAGCAGCCCCGACTGCAATCTAAAATATTCTGGTTTATTATTCCCCAACATGTGAATTGTAGAAAAAGGACCCAAAACAAAATTCCCATCCTTTAAAAGATCATAATAAACAGTTGCGTTTACAAATGTTGATGAGAGAACGCTTGTATCTTTCATACTCCAGTAAATGGACAATGGAGAAACGTCAAAACCAAAACCATTCTCAGATTGATATGCAAAATCAAGAAAATGACCAAGTAAGTATCCATCTTCGAAGCCATCTTCGTTAGAGATACCAACGCTAATAACTCCAGGGCTAATATGGAAATCTCCCGAATATATATTAATAGGCAATAAAAACAATAATAGCAGGAAAATTATCAGCTTTTGTTTAGATATAATAGAAATGTATTTTCGGTCAAGTAACCACATTATATTTTATTCTCTCTTACCATTGCATAACCGCTTTAATAAAGTATATCAATTCTTTGTATATTAATCTAAAAAAAACCACTTAATTTGTGCATGCTTTCGCAGAGGGCTGGCAGGTATGCTAAGTAAAATTTAGTTACAATCCGGATTGGTGTCAATATTAAGATTCACGGTCTGTGCTTGAATATCTTATTTTAAAAACATGTTTCTGTCGGTGTAAATTTCTATTTCTGCAGATGAGAGAATATCAGGAGTTCTGTTAGTTCTTTGTCCCTGCTTTTCCTTTTGGCGTCCATTTCGAGGGGGGTTTTACAGTATTCCCAGGTTATCAGGCCAAAGTTTGTCATTTGTTGTAGTTCCTGGTGTGGTGTTCACTGTGGTTGCTGCGGAGCATTTTATCGTTGTAGGGATTTTTCTGCCTGTTTCCTGCGAAACGTCGGAGATATTCTTTTCTGGTTATCCAGAATTGTCTGATTGTTTTTAAATTGACTTGAAGGCTCAGATCGGTTCCCGCAGAAACCTTCAAAGAATAGAAGGTTTCGCTACAAACCGTTTTTTATATCAAGAAAAATGTTTTTGCATGCCATATGAGTTAATAAAAATCAAAATGAGAATTACTTCTGT
>JALTGJ010000338.1 GCA_027077185.1 Spirochaetales bacterium
CAATATAAATAAAAAAAAGTTCAGTAATATAAAACATGATAATATTATAAATTCCGATTTTCGTAAATTTGATGGGTCACTTAAAATGGTTCTTTCATGCACTACTTCCCAGAGAAAGTTATTCGAAAAAAAACTATATAATTTATATTCAAAGGGGCTTGTCTTCTATGGTCTCCATGTTTCGGACAGAGCATTATTAACCTGTCTTATTCATAGAGGAACAGGAGAAGAGGTTCACTTTGTAGATTCTGCAGATGGAGGTTATGCTCTTGCAGCAAAGAAGTTAAAGGAGCAGATGGTATAGGAGAATGGAGGAAGGAGAATGGAAAACGCTTGAAATCTTATGTTCCTAATCTTCCTTTCTCCGGTCTCCCGTCTTCATTTTAAAGTATCTGGCTTAAGAAAAGTTTTGTTCTGTCATGGGTTGGATTATTAAAAAAATGTTCGGGTGTGCCTACCTCAACAATTTTTCCGGCATCCATAAAAATAACCCGGTCAGCAACCTCTTTTGCAAAGCCCATTTCATGGGTAACAACTATCATAGTCATTCCTTCTTTTGCCAGAGCTTTCATTACATCCAGAACTTCCCCAATCATTTCAGGGTCAAGAGCTGATGTTGGTTCATCAAAAAGCATTACCTTTGGGTTCATTGCCAAAGATCTTGCAATAGCAACTCTCTGCATTTGTCCCCCGGAAAGGTTTTCCGGATAGGCATTTGCTTTATCAGAAATCCCGACTTTTTCAAGTAATGCCGAAGCAATTTTCTTAGATTCTTTTTTTGTTCTTTTTCTTACTTTTTCCTGAGCAATTGTAACATTCTGCAGAACGGTTTTATGGGGATATAAATTAAAAGATTGAAAAACCATACCAACTTCTTCACGAATTTTGTTGATATTGGTTTTTTTGTGTCTTACCTCTATTCCGTCTATAACAATATGCCCCGAATCTACTTCCTCCAGACAGTTCAGTGATCTAAGAAAAGTACTTTTTCCCGAGCCTGATGGCCCAATTACTACAACAACTTCACCTGCTTTGACATTGGTTGAAACGTCTACCAACGCATGGACATCATGGGGAGTATGAAAAGTTTTATAAAGATGTTCTACAGTTATCATTTAACTTTAACCTTTTTTTCCAGATATTTTACAAACATTGATAATGGAAATGTAATAACAAGATACAATCCAGCCAGTATTAGAAAGAATTCAAATGTCATCATTGTACTGGAAACAATTTCCCGGCTTGCTTTTGTTAACTCTCTTAAAGAAATTATACCCAGGAGGGATGAGTCTTTTATTAGATTAATAAACTGCCCTGTTAGTGGTGGAAGAATAACTTTGAAAGCCTGGGGAAGAATTATATGAATCATAGCCTGAGTATAGGTCATTCCGCTTGATCTTGCTGCTTCCATCTGTCCTTTAGGAACAGATTCTATCCCGCTCCTTACAATTTCAGTTACATAGGCACCTGTAAAAATACTTAATGAGATAATACCCCATCCCACCGGAGAAATAGGAGACAATCCCATCATTCCTAGATTATCATTAACAAGGGTTCCTATTACGAAATACCATATTAAAATTTGAACTAAAAGAGGGGAGCCTCTAATTATTTCTACGTATATTGTTGATAGCCATCTTAGGCCAGGATTTTTTGATATTCGGGCCAGACCTCCAAATAATCCAATAACAATACCCAGAATTGAGGAATAGAAACTAATCATTAATGTGAGTCCCAGTCCCTGTAGTAAAATTCCAGCTTTAAAATTGCTTGATCTGGCAAGTATAGTCCCGGGAGATACAAAGTCTCCATTTTTTAGTAAAAGTTCTTTTTTAGGTACTGTATAGATCTCAGTTCCGTCCAAAGTCTTAACTTCAATAGTTGCTGTCTTATTATTAACAGTTATATTTTTAATTTCACCTTTTGCATCCGCCTTAATAACTTCTCTGGTAAAAAACCTGGAAGGAACTCTATACCATTGCCATGAGTAATCAATCTGTTTTGATGCTGCTATAATTAGAAAAATAGCCATAATAATTATAATCAGAAAGCCTGCAATACCTATATACCATGAGGGATGATGCTTTTCATTTATAATAGCTTTTAATTTTTGGATCATTATTTATCTTCTTTCAGATGTGGTTTTTACAAATTCAATCCGGATATTATTGGATAATATCCGGATTATTATATTGAACAGTCTATTTATTGTACTTCTTTAAGCCATGCATCATTTTTGATCCATTTATCATAAATAGCATCATAGGTTCCGTCATTTCTAATCTGTTTCATAAAATTATTCAGCCAGTTAAGAAAATCGGGATCACCTCTGTTTATTGCCCATGCAAGTGGTTCATATGTAAATGGTTTATTTAGTATGAAAATTGAACCATTTCCACCTCTCTGTGTCATAAAAAGTTCACAGAAAGGAAGATCATAAACAAATGCATCTGCATTTCCTGATAATACTTCCATAGCACCTTCAGACTCTGTTTCAAATGCTTTGTAGTTTGCCTTCGGTATCATTGCTTTGGCAGCCTGTTCTCCGGTTGTTCCTAGTTTTGATACAATTGTGTATTTAGGATCATTAAGATCTTTATAGCTGGTAATTTTTCCCTTAAGATCACCTTTTACTATAAGTGCCTGACCAATTACAATATAAGGATCTGCAAAATTTATTTTAAGGTTTCTTTCCTGTGTTACGGTCATTCCGCTCATAATAATATCAAA
>JALTGJ010000339.1 GCA_027077185.1 Spirochaetales bacterium
TTAGAGAAGAGCTATGATTTAACTTATAATGAGACACAGCGCAAAAAGCTTGCAACTAGCTTTCTATTGCTTTCTTCAGCTCTTCCACCATCTCTTTTTTCATATTAAAGGAATGTTCAGCAGCCGGGAAGGACTCATCCTGCACATCAGAAATAAACTCCTTAACTGCATTTAACTGCGAAGTATAGGCATCGTTATAAACTTTTACAAACTTTGGTGTAAAACGTTTAAACAAACCAAGAAGATCATGCAAAACAAGAACCTGTCCATCACAGTAAACACCTCCCCCAATACCTATTGTAGGAATCTTTACTTTCTCAGTTATAATTTGTGCCAGCTGCTGAGGAATTGCTTCCAGAATAAGAGCAAAAGCCCCTGCATCTTCAAGTGCAAGAGCATCATCCAGAACCTGTTTTGCCGCATCAATAGATTTCCCCTGGACCTTAAATCCACCCATCATGGCAGCTGTCTGGGGAGTTAATCCTATATGCCCAAAGACAGGAATTCCTGCCTTATGAATAGCTTCAGCTACAGGAACAAATTCCTGTCCCCCTTCAAATTTGACAGAATCACAACCTCCGTCTTTATACAGAATACCAGCATTTGTAACAGCCTGTTCTACAGAAATATTATACGACATAAATGGCATATCCCCTACGATGTGTGCTCTGTTCACTGCTCTAACTACCGGTTTAATATGGTTTAACATTTCATCCATAGTTACTGGAACAGTATCTTTATAACCCAGCTCTACCATTCCGAGAGAATCTCCTACTAGAATAATATCAATACCTGCTTCGTCAACTATTAAACCCTGAGGATAGGTATAGGCTGTAATCATTGATATTTTCTTCCCATCTGCCTTCATTTTATGAAGATCAGATACCAATAACTTTTTTGTTGCTTCCGGATGGGAACTCATAATAAACTCCTTTTTTGCACTATCATTTTATTATTATATATTAAAACATAATCTCATATAATACAAGAATTAATTGCCTATATTGATTATGATATGTTATTATCTAAAAAACATTATATTGGAGTAGAAATGGATAATTCAATAACAGATGTACCGGGAATAAAAGTAGGCAACGCCCAAAACACTGACGCCGGAACCGGATGTACAGTTATAATATGTGAAGAAGGTGCTGTTGCAGGAGCAGATGTTCGGGGGGGAGGACCCGGGACCAGAGAAATAGATGCTCTTGATCCAGTTAATCTTGTTACAAAAGCCCATGCCGTATATCTGGGAGGAGGCAGTGCCTTTGGCCTGGACGGAGCTGCAGGGGTTATGCAGTACCTCGAAGAACATGGAATTGGGTTTGATATTGGAATAGGAGTAGTTCCAATCGTACCAGGTGCTGTTTTATTTGATCTGTTTGTAGGAAAACATAATGTTCGCCCGGATAAGGAAATGGGATACAAAGCATGCATTAATGCATCAGAAAGAAACACTGCCCAGGGTAATATTGGTGCAGGGACAGGTGCCGCAGTAGGCAGAATAAAAGGCCCTGAATACTTTATGAAAGGCGGACTGGGAACAGCCAGCAAAAAGGTGGGGGATTTAATAGTAGGTGCAATAGTTGCAGTTAACTGCTTTGGAGATATTATTGATCCTAAAACAGCTAATATTATTGCAGGGGTTCTTAATGATAAAAGAGAACATTTAGCCAGTACAATGGAAA
Organism: Spirochaetales bacterium; assembly: GCA_027077185.1. The sequence continues at coordinate 1,689 of JALTGJ010000339.1, forward strand.
TTATCTCGTCTGCGGAATTAAAAGGTAAAGATGCTTTCTCAAGTAATACAACAATAGGGTGCATTGCAGTCAATGCAGATTTTTCAAAAGTGGAGTCTACAAAAGTTGCCATGATGGCTCATGACGGGTTTGCCAGGGCAATTAATCCCATACATACTATGACAGATGGCGATACTATATTCTGCCTGGCCACAGGCGGGGTTAAAAGTGACCCCAGCACAGTAGGCGCAATAGCAGCAGATGTAATGGCAGAAGCAATAGTAAACGCAGTAAAAAATGCAGAAACGGCCTATGAAATACCAGGATATAACGACATTAACAATAATAAATAAACCAGGAGTTTAAAAATGAAAATTGCAATAATTGGTGCAGGAGCTATGGGCTCTTTATACGGAGGCAAATTATCACTTTCCGGTAATAATGTTGTACTATATGACATTAATAAAGCCCATGTAGATAAAATTAACTCAGAGGGACTCAGCATAGAAGAATCTTCTACCGGAGAAATTACAAAAGCCTACCCTCTGGCAAGTTCCAACCCGGAAGACGTTAAAGACTCCGACCTTATGATAATTTTTGTTAAATCTACTGTAACAAAATTAGTTTCAAAACAGTTTGTTAAACTTGCAAAACCTTCAACTATTGCTCTAACACTCCAAAACGGTTTAGGTAATGAAGATATTATAAAAGAATACTTTGGAAAGGAAAGAACAGCTGCAGGGGTAACCTCCCAGGGTGCAACATTTTTGGAACCGGGAAAAATCCGGCATGCAGGAAACGGACCTACACATATCTGCATGTCTGATAAAAAGAATAAAAAACTGAAAGATATTGTGAAAACTTTTGCAGAAAGCGGATTTGAAATAAACACTGAAGACAATATTGAGAATTTGGTATGGAGCAAACTAATAATTAATGTAGGAATAAATGCAGTTACAGCAATAACGGGCCTTGAAAATGGAAAACTTCTTGACTTTCCGGAAATGAAATCTTTAATGGAAGATCTTGTTAATGAAGCTGTA
>JALTGJ010000340.1 GCA_027077185.1 Spirochaetales bacterium
CAGCAAACTTGTTTGCGACCAGGCTTTGGTTGCATAGCCAGGCAAGGGTACAGCCCTGACCAAGCTCAAATTTAATAATGATAATATGGATAATCATCTGAATTTTGTCAAGAGTATTTTTACATTTTGTACCATTTTATTACTTTTTTTTATTATAATAACATTTTGTTTATTTTTTACTGATCAGGCAATCTGCATTTGCTTTACTTCACTCATATAACCTGTTCTAACACAAAGCTCCAATAGATGCTTACTAAGCATTTCTGTTTTTTCCCGGGTAGAAGAATCTGTAATTTTTTTTATAACAACTTTGTATGAGTCATCGAATTCTTCAACCAGTTTTACATAAGTAGTGTAATTTTCATTTCCTCGAATTTTATAATCCTTCATACCCACCTCCGAAAAGCTATATATTGATTATCGGAAAAGAATCAAAACTACTTTACTTTTTGAACATATTTATTCAAGTAAATCCGCTGCTGAAACGTTTGATAATACCTGATCGGGATTCTTACTCCCTGGGATTACCGCTGTTACTGCATTATTACTCAGGCACCATGCCAATGCCCATGCAGCCATGGACACACCTTCAGGAACTTCCTCAATTCGAATTTTTTCAACTTCTTTAAGCCTTATCTGGGTTGTTTCATCTGCCCTGCTTGCACGAACATTATTACCTGTAAACTTATGCCCTGGTTTATATTTACCGCTTAACAGACCGCTGGCCAATGGAACTCTGGCAAAAACTCCAAGCTTGTCTTTTTTACACTGGGGCAAAACATCCGCTTCAGGTTCCCTGTCTAACCTACTGTATACAACTTGAATTGTCTCTGCACCAAAGCTTTTAGCTCTGGCAGTCTGAAAAATATTATCATTCCCACTAATCGACAGTCCAAGATACCTAATTTTCCCTTTATCCTTCTGATTCTGTAAAATTTCCCATAATTCTTCGTTTTGAAACTCATCATCTAAACCAGAGTGCATCTGATAAATATCTATATAATCTGTTTTGAGGCTTCGTAAGGATTCGTCAAGCTGTTTAACAACATCAAGGGGATCAAAATGTCTTGTTCTATCCATAAAGCCATGGTAATGATGGCCGAATTTTGTCGCTACAATCCACCTATCCCTATCAGCTTTAATGGCATTTCCAATTAAAGATTCGGAAAGATGATCACCATAACATTCCGCAGTATCTATTAAATTAATTCCGGAATCTTTTGCAGTCCCAAGAATTGTATTAACTTCATTTTGAGTAAAATCTTTTCCCCATTCTCCACCAAACTGCCAGGTACCCAGGCCTATAACACTCACTTCAAGTCCCGTACTTCCAAGGGTTCTGTATTTCATGTTTTCCTCCGCTGAATATAGAATAAGAGTTGAGAGGGGAAGGGTCAAGGATACTGTAAGTGTAGAATTGGATGAATAAAAAAAGAAAACTGAAGTAAAAACCCATTTTTCTGCATACTAAGGGATAAGAATGCAAAGAAAATGTATTACTAGGGGGAAAAGTGTTTGAATTTACAGTGAAAGGAGAACTTTGCCTATGAAATATGAAGAGCTGACTCATAATATTATCGGCTGTGCTATGGAGGTTCACAAATTCCTTGGCAATGGATTTCAGGAAAAAATCTATCAGAGGGCTTTAGCAATTGAACTGCAGTATGCTGGTATTAAGTTTAAAAGAGAGAAAGTAATGGATATCCAATATAGAGGAAGGCATATTGGTACAAGAAGAGTCGATTTTTTTGTTGATAATACAATTATGGTAGAAATAAAAGCAGTAATTAAACTGGAAGATGTGCATCTGGCTCAGGCAATGAACTATGTGGAAGCATATAAGATGGAGATAGGACTGTTAATAAATTTCGGAAGTAAGAGTTTACAGTTTAAGAGAGTGCATAACAACAACCGACCGACCATGATTAAAGGATTATCATGATTGCCATGATTAGAGGATTATCTTGATGGCCTTGATTGGGAGATTGGCTGATTTTTTTTAATCAGGGTAATCAGGAAAATCCCACCAATCAAGGTTCAAACAGTTGAATGTGCAATGTCCCATAACAAACAGGAAAGTATCAATTTTTAAACAAAGTATTCCCTTTGCTGCTGCCCATAGGTATTATTGGATACCCCCCTAAATAAAATATTCCGCCAATACTTTGTCCATGGAATCAGGAATCATGCAGGGCTTTCCGATATTGGTATCAATAAAAGCAAGTTTGGTTTCACCAATATTTATTAAAAGCTCTTCCTCATTAAAAATTTCATAGTTAAATATAATCTTAAATCCAGGTTTCTTTTTTACGGTTACTATAACAGTCAATAGTTCATCATATCTGCCTGGTAAAAGGTATTTGGAATAATTTTCCAGAACAGGCATAATTATACCCTCTTTTTCCAGATCCCTATAGCTCAACCCCAGCTGGCGAAGACTTTCTACCCTGGCAACCTCATAATATGCTGCGTAATTTCCATAATAGACATATCCCATTTGATCGGTTTCTGCATATCGAACTCTAATTTGTGTTTTGGATTTGTACATATTTAATTCAGGTCTCCTTTTTTATAACTCAAGATACAGGACAGCCACATGGGAACCTGACGGTTTCCATGGGACTGTCCCTACAACCAACGTATTCTTCTTGCATTCTCTCATAAGCTGGGTAATAATACATAAGAGGAGACTTAAATGGAATAC
>JALTGJ010000341.1 GCA_027077185.1 Spirochaetales bacterium
TAGACCAGCCAGAAGAGGTGGTAATGGAGGCGGTGGTCGACATTCAGGCGGCAGATCAAATTATGGAGGCGGAAGTAATCGACCATCCAGAAGAAGATCTTTTTAATCCTCTATTTTTTTTGCTTTGGTTCTTGCAATTGCCCACATTGTAAATTTTCTAACTCTCTTATCTGGATCGGTTTTTAGGGCTTCCAGTATTTCTTCACCGGATTTACTGTTTAATTTCTCAAGAGCTCTTGTAACCTGTACCCGGACATCCTGGTCAGGATCTCTTGCAGCAAGTACTATTCCTCTAAAAGCAGATTTTGTTCCCATCATAGATAGAAATTCTGCTGCACTTCGTCTAATATGAGGATCTCTGTGTGATAATTTTCTAATAACATGTTCTACATAACCTGTATCTTCGAGAATTTCTGTTATTGGTTTTTTTAGAGAGGATATATCTTCTTCGAGTAATTTTTTTAAAGCTTCTTCTCCCGATTCACCCATAAGTTTAAAAATTCCCATCATTTTATCTCTTAGAACAGGAGTTGCATCTTTCATGTTTTCAATTATTCTGCCAAGAGTTTTTCTTGATGGTTTAGCTGCAAGTGCTTTGACAGCATTATTGCCCAATTCCTCATTTCGATCAATAAGTTCAACCAGTATGTCTACAGCTTTATTCTGGTCAGATTTACTTAAACCGGTTATTACAGATCGTTTGACTTCAATAACTTCATTTTCATCATTTAAAAGATCTGCAAAGCTATTTAATTTTTCTGAAGTGGCAAATTTGCCTATAGTTTCAGCAACGGCAATTCTAACTCTTTGAACAGGATCTCTTAACATATTAATACTTTGATTTAGGGTTTTACTTTCGTTATAATCAACAAGTGCCCATATACTGGCAATTCTTACATCAGGATCCGCATCAGAAAGAGCTTCTTTAATTGATTTAAGGAACTCCTTTTTTCCTGTTCCGGGTAAACTTGCTATTACTGCAGCTCTTACCTTACCGTCCGGTTGTTGCAGTAATTTGAAAACTCTGTTGTCAAATGTTTCACCTGCAAAATCTGTAAGAAGTGCAGAAAATTCTTTGGCTTCCTTAACCGGTAATATTGGCAGCTGTTCAATTATTGGTTGTATGCAATATGGTAATTTGTACTTTGCCAGTACCTGAAGGGAAGATATTCTTACTTTATGGGACCATGCTTCTCTCCCTCCCTGCAATATTTTAAATAATTCGGGAATAACAATATCCTCAGGAATATCTGATATAGCTTCAATTAATGCATCTCTTTCTTTGAATTTATTATCTTTCAAAAAATCAAGCAATGTATTAAAACTGAGATGCTCAATATTTTTAGGAAGGTTTCTAAGTATAAAATTGATTTTAATAGTATTATATTTAACTTTATTAAGTTCTTTTATTAAAGTTAAATAAGAACTCTCGTCTCCTCTTGCTTTTATACACTCAACTGCTGTTTCCCATATTTTTTGATCGATATCATTATCACTTTGAAAAACTTTATTAGCATAATCTGATATAAATTCCCTGTTGCCAATTTTTCTCAGTATCGAAAGAGCTGTATAAAGAGTTGCAGGTGTATAATTTTGTTCCTTTAAGAATCCTGTAATTTTAACCTCAGCAGCATTTAACAGTAAGTTGGTTTTTCTTTCCATTTCTACACTGTCCTTAAAGCTTATATCATTTAGCATTTTACCCAGTAAGCCTATTTTTTGTAAAAAAATTGCAGATGGAAACCGTAATTCCAGATTGTCTCCAGCAAGGAAATTTAATGCTGCATCAATATCATTTTCATTTTCAGGGTTTAGGAATTCAAGTGCATGCAGGGACTGCACTGTATCCAGATCTGAGTAATTAATCTTATGCATGTCTGCGAAATCTAATTTTATTCTTCTATCTGCAGATTCCCTAACTTCAAAACTTGGATCATCGAGTAATCGTCCCTTTAGTAATTTATACAATGCCGGCCTGTCTTCTATATTATATTCAGTAACAACAGATTTACGAATTAATGGGTGAGGGTCGTTGAAGGCTTCCAGAATTGCCCTGCCGGATCTGTCTGATTCCTCTGCTAACAGCAATTTTACTGCAAAGTATCGTACTGACCATTCAGGGTCTCCTGCCATTTCTCTTATTTCATCTATTCTGTTTTTAAAAATAAGAAGTGCAGCATTTCCGTCAAAGGGTTCCCCGGAGCTGCTCAAGGGTAATTGCCTGAGACTTCCTGGTTCGTTACCCAGATAATCTGCAAGCAGTTTGGTAAACTTTGGATTTTCCAGTGAAGAAATAAAACATGAAAAAATGCCCTTTTCTGGAATATATTTTAATATTCTTTTTATATTTTTTTCTTTAGGATGTTCTTTTAGTTGTCTAAGCCATTGTATGTCCAGTCCTGAGTTTAATATTATTGTATTTCCGTTGCTGTCCGCTAGGTTTTCAAGTATTTTTGAGTGTCTTTCAATAAAATGTTCAGAATATATATTTTTGGAAAAATAATTATTTTCTATAGATTCTTCAAGGAATTTAGTAAACACTTTAACTTTCTTTTTATAGAGAATTAGAGTAATGAGACCTGCTAAAACTGCTGTAATGAAGGCTAATCCCCCTACTGTTATTCCCAGGGGTAATGACTCGATTAGTTTTACTATGGTCTCCATATCTATCTCCTTTCTGACTATATCAGGGTCACTCTAT
>JALTGJ010000342.1 GCA_027077185.1 Spirochaetales bacterium
ACCTTATGCCCCTCATTATTAAGATGAAGTTTGTCCTTGTCAAACAAAGACAGGTCGTTAATATCACTGAACTTCCTGAAAACATCAACCGGTACAACTTCATCTGCCATAATCTTACTGCTGAGTTTATAAAAAAACTCGGGGAATATGGGAACCGGAGTACACAGTATAACCTTCGGATTCGAATCAGGATTCAGAAAAATATCCGCCAATACCGCATAGTCTTTCTTGAAATCACTGCCGTGAGCTTCCCAGGTATGATAAAGTCAGTCAGAATATTTTCCAGATATCAGCAACTATGCCGGTAAATTTTCCAATAATTTACCGGTACACTTGCTAAATTACTAATTTTATATATAATTATTATGAATAATGTGTACATAGAACGTTCACTGGAGCTGGAAAATGTATTAAAGCATAAATCCTGTTTTCTCTTTGGACCAAGACAAACAGGGAAAACATGGATAATTAAAAACAAACTGGCAAACTATAAATATTTTAATCTTCTTAACACAAAAACATATATACAGTTTGCTTACTCACCTTCTATACTGCAGGAACTTATATCTGACAAAGATAAAGTGGTTATTATTGACGAAATACAACGTTTGCCCATTTTATTGAATGAAGTTCAGCTTCTGATCGATGAAAAAGATATTCACTTTCTTCTTACCGGCTCGAGTGCCCGTAAAATTAAAAGAAAGGGAATAAATTTACTTGGAGGAAGAGCCAGGATAAGGAATCTTCATCCCCTGATTTTTTCTGAGCTTTCGAAAAAATTTAATTTAAAAAGGGCATTAAACACAGGGCTGCTTCCTTCTATTTATTTTTCTGATTCGCCAAAGGAAGATCTGGAAAGTTATATTGGTACATATTTACAGGAGGAAATTGCTGCAGAAGCACTGGTAAGAAACATACCTGCTTTTAGCAGATTTCTAACAATTGCAGCTTTAAGCAACAGTCAAATTATTAATTATACAAATATAGCAAATGACGCACAGGTTCCAGGCTCAACAATTCAGGAATATTTCCAAATACTCAGAGACACATTGATAGGGTCTGATCTGCCTGTTTGGAAAAAAACATTAATTAGGAAACCAATAAGTACTTCAAAATTTTACTTTTTTGATATTGGCGTTGTTAGATTCCTCCAAAAACGAGGGGAACTTTCTTCCGGCACAACTGAATATGGAGAAGCTTTTGAAACATATATTCACCATGAATTGACAAGTTACCTGGATTACACAAAAAATGGAAGCCTTTCATACTGGAGAAGTACTAACGGACAGGAAGTAGATTTTATTATAAACGACGAAACGGCAATTGAAGTTAAATCAAAAGACACAATTACCAGAAAAGACTTTAAAGGGCTAAAAACTTTAAAAGAAGAAGCTATTTTAAAAAATTATATAGTAGTATATCCGGGTTCAGAAGAAAGAAAGACATCTGAGGGGATAAATATTCTTCCCTTGAAAATTTTTCTTAAAAAGCTATGGGATAACAAATTTGTCTAAGATAGTAACACTAAACAGGATCCTCTAATTCCAAATAAAACTTTATAAAGCAGCAATAACATCATAAAAAATATCTGCAACAATTTTATGCCCTTTGTTATTTATATGAAGTTTATCCTTATCAAACAAAGAGGGATCGTTGATATTTCTAAACTTCCTGAAAACATCAATAAGCAAAAGATTTTTCTCTTTGGCAACTTCCCTGATTGTCGGTGCAACTTCATCTTCCATAATTTTACTGCTGAGTTTGTAAAAGTTATCGGGGAATATGGGTACCGGAGTACACAGTATAACTTTTGGATTCGAATCCAGATTCAGGAAAATATCTGCCAATGCTCCATAATCTTTCTTAAAATCACTGCCGTGGGCTTCCCAGTTATACTCCTTGCACTCGTTCCCTCCGATCATAATAGTAACAATATTCGGTTTGGAAGCTATAGCTTTTTTATAAACTTCATTATTTATATAGGGATCATCCATAGAGGATGTAGCTGTTGTATTAAATTTACCAAAATTCTTTACCTCATAACCTAATCCAAGAGACTCCCCAAGGTAGTGGGTATAAGGAGTGTAATCAAGTTCTCCAGGCCAGCCGTCGGTATTACTGTCACCTATACATGAAATTCTAATTTTACTTTCAGACACTCAAACCTCCAAAAATATTACTGAATACTATCCTTTTATTGCACCTGAAAGAGCTGACTTAACAAATAGATTCTGAAACATCATATATATGACAAGAACAGGTATTATGGACAAGGCAAGACCTGCATATATAGCCTGGTAATTTGTTGTAAAAGTACCCTGAAGTGAATTGATCATAGGAACAAGGGTATATTTATCTGTATTAAGAAAAACAAGTCCCTGTAATAGATCATTCCATATAATTGGGAACATTATTGCAGAAAAGGTAGCAAAGGGAACTTTCATTAGCGGAAGCAGAATATGGATAAAATACTGAAGCCTATTACCCCCATCAATTTCTACAGATTCTCTTAAAGTTCCGGGAATTCCGGAAATATAGGAAGTAAAAACCATTACAGGAATTGCTCCTCCTTTAATAAACAATAAAAATAATGCCCAATAGGAATTTGACAAACCCATAAATCGGCCAAGAATCATATATACCGGAATAATAATCATAACAGGTGTAATTATCATCTGCAGCATGTACAGTCCATAGA
>JALTGJ010000343.1 GCA_027077185.1 Spirochaetales bacterium
TTCCGCATTTATACAGGCACCTCTTCCGGTATTAATAATTACCGGTTTTTTCTGAAAGCTGCTAAAAATATCACTGTTCATCATTCCTTCAGTTTCAGGTGTAAGAGGCAAATGCATGGAAATATAATCTGCATCTGCAACAGCTTCCTTTAAGGAACCCTTCATTTCTGCAAGATCACTTTTATCAACATATTTGTCATAAGCAACAACTTTCATTCCAAAAGCCCCGGCTCTTTTAGCAACCTCTTTTGAAATATTACCAAGACCTACAAGGCAAAGAGTCTTTTCGAACAACTCAGTTCGTTTAAGTTCTTTTTTAATCCATTTTCCTTCTGCCATACTGGTATGCCCCTCTACAATTCTGTTTGGAACAGAAATCATATGGGCAAAAGCAAGTTCTGCAACTGCAATAGAAGATGCTTTAGGAGTATTTCTAACAGCTATACCCTTACTCTCCGCATATTCCTTATCGATGTTATCAATTCCAACTCCACCACGAATAATCAGCTTAAGATTTTGGGCTTTATCAATATATTCTTTCGTACATTTGGTTTTACTTCTAACAAGAATTACATCTGCTTCAACCATTCGTTCCTTGTCTGTCGTAACCTCTCCAAAATCAGCTAATTTGCCGGATAATGAGTCATCAAAGGCATCTGAAATTAAAATTAACATAGAATCCCCCTACTGTATTTTGTAATTAGCGTAATCTCTTTTTAGGTAAATGTCAAATATTTATTCTAATTCTTATGATTTCATATTTTTTGTAAAAACAAAAAAGACCAGTATTAATACTGGTCTTTTGTTTGGTCGAAAATTTAGTTTTTACCGATTAGTAGTTCTTCATTGCCTGAACTTTCCTCAGTTTTTTCATCTGCTTTCTTAGGAGGGCTTTATTTTTACGATTTTTTATAGTTGATGGTTTTTCAAAGTGTTCATTTTTTTTCCACTCTCTTATTATACCCTCTTTTTCAACCATTCTTTTAAAGCGCTTAATCGCTTTTTCCAGGGGTTCTGATTCATCTATTTTTACGAATGCTATGGGGAATCACCTCCTTTCTGACTACTCAGACGTATGACTCCTCACTATACCCATTATTAAAGATTTGTCAATGAGCCCATTGGACACTAAAAAATCAGGATTAACCGGAACTCCCCCCACTCTTATTTCCCAGTGCAAATGAGGTCCTGTTGCCAGGCCGCTTGCCCCCAGGCTTCCAATGACTGTTTCTGCATTTACTCTGTCCCCTTTCGAGACAAAAAGTTCATTCAAATGAAAAAAGATTCCATAAACACCTGGAAGATACTGAATAACTACACTATTACCTGTAATTATCCTTTTCCCTGCAAACACAACCATTCCTTTGGATGATGCTGTAATTTTGGTTCCTAATTCTCCGGCAAAATCTATACCACTGTGAATAGATTTTGAAAGAGTCCCGTCCGAATATTGAAAGTTTCTACGATCGCCATACCATGAGCTTATTATTCCATTTACAAGTGGCAGATTAAGAGGATAGAGGCCGGTTACAACCATAAATTTTGAAGTTTGATAAATTATATGTATTTGCTCAGCCTCCCTTATAATTTCGGGATCGGGATTGGTTCTTAAAGAGGAATTTGTTTCATTTAAAACAATTTTTTCCTTCTTAAAAATGTTAGCTCTAATTGTTATTTTCAGGGTGTCTGTCAATTTACCCTCATTATTTTTTATCTGCAGATAATACTGTCCTGCTCCAAGAGTGGAATCCAGGCCAATTAAAGAGGCATAGCCTTTAAAAAGAAAAGTATCTACAGGAAAAAAAATATTTCTGCTTAAACTTTGATTTTTGGAATTTACAAGCTCCAAAGAATAAGCGTTAATATTAGTTTTACATAAAACAGTTACAACATCCCCCCGGTTAAATACTGTTTTATAATGGAAGTTCTGTTCTGCAGGAATTCCTGCAGTTAAAAAAAAAGATACAAATATTATAATACAGAGTGATTTCATGTTATTCCTTTATAAGCTATCTGCGCTGTCCCACATTTTGGACTATAATAGCAGTTGTTCTCTAATCTAGGGATAATACACTGCGCAATATAGCCCTGGCTGCATGGCCGAGCAGTGAGTTTGCGAACGACCAGGCCATATCAACTCCTAAAAGTGGACACATCGTACAATCCTCTTTTTTGTATTCTAAATGAGAAATATCATATCATGGAGTTTTTCACAAGAAGCTTTTTGCGCTGTGTCAGATATTGAATTTATTAAGCACCTCTTCTCTAATATATGGATCGTTCACTGGCGAAAAAAGCCAAAAACAAGCCAATTCAATAGACATCGCAAAATCCTAACAAGTAATAACTTTATACACATGGAGATTTATACAAGGAATAACTATGTATGCCTAAAAATGCATCGTAGGAATGTCTCTTTGGTAGAAGAGAAAGAGATTTGCCAGTTTACAGGTGTTTGAATTAGGATTATGGGATTAGCCTGATTTAGTAACAGCCCTGCCGAACCAGGGGGAAGAACGGACAAATAGTATATATGCTTTTACGATGTTGAAGTAACTGCAAATAGTGGTTATATTTAATTCATGGCATTTGAGCATGACAGAAGATACAAACGAATATTCTCTCAACCCTACTTTTTCCAAAAGCTCCTTGAATCTTTTGTCCATGAGTCTTTTATTAAAAA
>JALTGJ010000344.1 GCA_027077185.1 Spirochaetales bacterium
ATTCAACACAGCGGGAAGCCTCTTTTTTTGCCTGCTCTTCAGAAAAACCCTTTACAATTTCCATAAAGGACTGAACCCTTTCTTCAGGTCCGGTTTCTCCCATTGGAACTCTTTCAAGATCAAGCCATGAGAGATCATCAGGGGTTTCATGACCGGGATTATCTGAATGATTATCATCCGGTTTTACTATAAAGGAATTAACAACATGTTCAATTTCATTTATCCCAAGCTTTTCTATAGGGTTATCAACAACCATAAGATAATCCCGGGACATACTTAGAGATCGGGAAGTACAGACATCCACACAAAAGCCGCAGTAGCAGCACCGGCCGTAATCTATAACTGGAATAACTCCCTTTTTACCTTCTCCTGTATTGGGTCCATCCACCATAGTTATAGCAGTTGTAGGACAAATTTCTTCACAGGTGGCACATCCGACACAAAGATCTATATCATTTATATGAAGTCCTCTATAACCCGGAGCAGCCCCTGGTTTATCAAATATGTTAATATCCTCCTTTGGATATCTGACTGTAGTTGGCTTTTTTAAGAAATTTTTCCATGTTGCATAGGGTGAAAATATATTTTTCTTCATTGTTTTCTCCTTACCTGTCAAAATCCGGTGGACAGACAGCAAAACTTGCCATCCAGATAGCAACATCATCAATCAGCATACCAGGAAGATGTTTATGGCACAGAGCCAGACCTCCCGGAAGTGACGGACCACGAACAGAAACCCTGTAGGGTTTTACACCGCCATCAGAAACAATGTAATAACCATATTCACCTTTTGAGGATTCAACCCTTGCATAGGCATCTCCCTTTGGTACAACAAGTTTAAGGGGATTCCCAAGTTTAGTTTTAAAATCTCCGCCAGGAATCATTTTTAAAGCTTTTCTAACAAGTTTAAGTGATTCTGCATATTCCAGTCTTACCTGAACAGCTCTGTTTAAAGCATCTCCACCCCCTGTATAGGGAATATCAAAATCGAGATAGGGATAAGCTGCATATGGATCATCTTTTCTAACATCAGCCCTTGAACCCGAAGCCCGGAGACTTGGGCCTACTATTCCATATTTTACACCTTCTTCATGAGTCAAAGGACCAATACCAGTCAGTCGGGTATGGACTACAGGATTGTCAAAAAGAAGTTTATCCCATTCAGGCATATTTGCTTCAAGTTCTGCAAGTACAGCATCTGTCTTTTCGATCCACCCATCAGGAAGATCTCTGGATACACCCCCAATAGTATTGTAAATATGGTATACCCGGGCACCAGTAAGCCATTCGAACATATCCAGAACCCTGTCTCTGTCTTCCATCATTCTATACATTACTGTATACAAGCCCATCATAGCTCCCAAAGCACCCATCCCCATAAGGAATGAAGTTATTCTTGAAAGTTCAAGTGTAATTGTTCTTATAAATTTTGCCCGTTCCGGTATATCAATGCCCATTATTTTTTCAACAGCACTGCAGTAAGCAACTTCATTTGGATCGGGATCGGGAACACAGATTCTGGGAATAAGGGAAAGATTCTGAAGCCATAGCTTCTGCTCCATTAGTTTTTCAAAACCCCGGTGAAGTAATCCGGGATTAGGTTTTACACCTGTAATAGTACTTCCGGCGACATCCAGAATATAACCAAAATTACCATGCATACCAGGGAAATTGGGGCCAAAAAAAAGTTCGTATTTAATATATTTATCAGTTCTTGATAATTCAACTAATTCAGAAAAGGCCATTGAACTGTCCATTAGTTTTCCTCCAGCGGTACTATACAAGTTGCTTCTGCATGGTCCACATCAACAAAACCATAAGCTGCACCTGAGTATTCTTTTGCATCAAAATCTTTTCTTAAAGGAGGAAGATCCAGCCAGTTATGAAGAAACAGAGGGCCAAGATCAGGATTACCAATAAATACAACACCAAACATCTCATGAACTTCCTGCTCATAAACCTGAGCTGCAGGCCATAAAGGTGAAATTGTTTGAATCGATGGTTCATTTCTATCGACATCGGCTTTAACTGTAATATGAACATGGTGTTCATAGGACCACACATTATAAATAACTTCAAACAGATTATCACTAATCCAGTCTACACATGTTATATTTACAAGATGTTCGAATCCCATCTGCTTCAGATATAAAATAAATCCTGAAACCTTATCAGATTCAATTTGTACATGAATCTGGTTTGAATATTTTTCACTTATTTCCATTATGCTGAATTCATTTTTTATTCTTTTATATACATCATTTTGTGTCATCATTAATACCTCCCAAAACAGGTTTGGTACGGTAAAGAACATCGTCCTGGTTTTTTTTATACCACTCATAGTTCATTCGGTATTTTTTATAACCAACTGCTTCTCCCTTATCAACCTGTTTCATTAATCTTGTTAATCCGCTTAAAACTGCCTGAGGACGAGGCATACACCCGGCAATACTCAAATCTATCGGAATATATTTTTCCAGATGATTGATTGTTGCATAGGAGTCCCAGTAGATACCCCCGTTTATAGGGCATGATCCGAAACCAACAACCCACTTAGGTTCCGGCATCTGATCATATGTTCTTACTACTCTTTTTAAAGTTTTTACTGAGATATAACCTGTTATTAATAGTATATCAGCCTGTCTGGGAGTAGCCATTGGACCAAT
>JALTGJ010000345.1 GCA_027077185.1 Spirochaetales bacterium
TGTGGTGTTAAAACTATCAATCATTGATTGTTCCAGATTGTACCAGTTATAGACAGAATACCCTGTTCCAAGAATATTACGAAGCTCTTTGGTTTTTCCCGTAATATTTTCAAAAGGATTATATAATTTTATCCCTATTGTTAAACTGTTTTTATCTGTAAATAATTTTTTACCTTTATCTATATTAATATAGATGCTAAGTGCATCCAGCTCATAGTAACCTGTGGAAAAAATACCATTTACAGTTAAATATGAAGGTTTTAATACAGGGCGCCTGCCGGGAACCTTCCTTGCAGTAAGAATTTTTATCCTGTCACCAGGAACAACTTCCAAAACTCTGGCAAGCTCTGAACTTAGCATTGCGGAATCATTTGTATCAAGGTTAAATTTACCGGATTCAATCTTTATAAATTTTGCAGCAGATTTATCAATTGACAAATAATTCCGGGGAAGAGCCTTAAAACTAATGCCTGAACGGCCTTTTTCAGAATATGCAAGCCCAACACCATTTATAACAGGAAAAGCAGATTTAACATCTTTTAAAGACTTAATTGTTTGAATAGTACTATCCAGCAGGTCCTTATCCATATAAAAAAAAGGTTTTACCTGCAGGTGATACGAACCAATCTCCATGTATCGTTCTGTAATTCCTTCGATCATACCGCCGGATATCTCTAATACAACTATTAAGGGAATCAGAGACAGCCCAATCCCCAGAACCGCTCCTAAAATATTTCGGTTATTAAATATATTTTTTTTCCCCGATAATAATTTTACTGCTAAAAAAAAAGAACGAATAGATATCATAGTTCAACCAGAATACCATTTTCAAGCTTTAAATGTCTGTCACCTCTGGATGCCAGGCTGCTGTCATGGGTAACAAGCAATAGAGTTTTGCCATGATTTTTTACAAGTTCAAATAGAATCTCCTCAATTTTGACTGAGTTAGCTTCATCCAGATTACCTGTTGGTTCATCTGCAAGTATTATTCCAGGATTGTTGATCATAGATCTTACAACTGCAATTCTTTGTCTTTCACCTCCTGAAAGCTGTGAAGGAAAATGATTCATTCTATTCTCAAGACCGACTTCTATAATCAATTCTCCTGCTTTTGCCAGGGCTTCAGCCTTTGGCATTCCTGTCATATATGCAGGCATCATTACATTTTCAAGAGCAGTAAAATCCTTTAACAAATAATGAAATTGAAATATAAGGCCAATACTTGAGGCCCGAAAAGAAGATAGACCGCTTTCGTCCAGTTGGTGTACATTATAATTATCAACAAATATTTTCCCGCTGCTTAGATTATCCATCCCTGAAATTAAATTAAGCAGAGTACTTTTACCGCTGCCACTGCTTCCGGTAAGTATAATTCTTGTATTCGGTTCAACTGTAAGATTCAAATTTTTTAAAATAGAAAGTTTTTCCGTTCCTGTATTGTAAGACTTATACAAATTTTCAATAACTATATTACTCATATCTAAGAACCTCCGATGGCCTGTATCTGGAAATAATCCCCGATGCTGAATAAGCTGCTATTGTTGAGGTAAAAACTGCAAACAGAAAAACAAGCATTACCTCAGAATATATAATTCGAACAGGGAGCTCTGTAATATAGAAATTAGCTGCAGAGAAAACAGGGGCAGTATAAGTCGAACTATCTTTTAGAGGTATAAAAATTAACCTGAATACTGATTCAATATAAACTAATAAAGAACTTATTCCCGAAAAAATAGAATTTATATTCTCAGTTATTAATAACCCGAGAATTAGTCCAATAACAGCGCCTAAAAATCCAATTAAAAAACCTTCTATAACAAAGATAACCCTGACAGAAAATGGATTTGCACCTAAAGATATTAAAATTGCAATCTCTTCTTTTTTTTCTACTAAAGACCTTTCCAATGAATGTTTTATATTTACACCCACAACAATAAAAATTAAACCTATAACAAGCATCATTGCAATTTTTTCAGTTCTTAAAGCACCAAAGAAAGACGAATTAAAGTCCCTCCAGCTTACAACATCATATTCTTTTCCAAGCTTTTCTTTTACAAGTAAAGCAATATCCCTATCCTGAAACTTATTTTCAAGTTTTACTCCATATATTATATTTTCCTTTCCCGAAGAAAGGGCCCCTGATGTGGCTATATTTACAAACCCCATAGATCTGTCAAAATTATAGTATCCACTTTGAAATAACCCTGTTACAGTGAATTCCCTGTCAGAAGGTTTCAAATTTCTAAAACCTGAACCACCCATTGATACAAGAGAAATTTTATCATTTAAAATTGTCCCAAGACGTGATGCCAGCTGTGTTCCAATAATTATTGAATCAGGAAATGTTAATTCAATATCACCGGATAATAAATTAAGCTGATGTGCCATATCAGGATCATAGTCTTCTAAATTTTCAGGAACTGCTCGTATATTTACAGCTTCATAATCTGAATAATCCCCTTTAACAAGAGTCTGAATATCCATAAAGGGTAAAACTGATTTTATACCATCAATATTTTTTAACAGGGCTATTACATCCGGATCAGGATCTACATGTTTACTGTAAACCCTTATATGAAAAGAATTAATATTTATAATATCCTCTATAAAACCAAGCTGAAAACCATTCATAATACCAAGAACAGACACAAGAGCCATGACTCCAATCGAAATACCCGCAATTGACAGAGTGGCAGGTCCAATCCTTCCCGATGCTTTTCTATTACTTAGATACCTGAAAGAAGTAAAAAAAATCCACCTGATATTCTTCATTGAATATACTCTTCGTTTGTTATTTCTCCCTCATTGTAAGTAATAAGTAGAACCAGCTTTTCATTTTTGTATATTTTTTCCATAGTTATTTTTTCATTCTCATAAAAAATCTCTTTAAACAGCATATTATCCCTTAATATCCTTTCCATCTTCAAACTGTTATCAGCATCATATTCATAACGATGTTTCTCCCTCAAGCCGGAAGAAGATATATTTTTTTGTGCCAATAGATTGTTTTCATATAGAAATACGGTCTTCGAATAATAATTACCGCTTCTTATCTCTTCAGACAATACTTTATCGCTTAAATTATATTTTTTTACCGTTGTCTTATTTGTAAGAATATCATTTTCTATTACCGTTTTACCAGATTCTGAAAAATTAAATTTTACCGTAGTACTTAAATCCCCGTTTCTCCAGGTATCTGTTTCAACAACTTTACCATCTTTATACCTGTATAACAGAAAATCCCTGTCTTTTCCATACCATCCACTTGTAACAACATTGTTTGTATATGAAAAACCGGCCAACTGTTTATTTCCTGAATCATACAGTCTACGAATTTGCTGGATTCTACCTTTAGCATCAACAACAAGAAAATCTTCATATATAAGATGATCATTTTCTGAATACAAAGTCCGGTATAACTGTCTGTCCTCCCATTCATATTCATATTTCTCTACTATACCATCATTTTTAAAATATTTTTCAAGTATAATTAAACCATTTTCAATATCTTTCATATGAACCATTTTATCTGAAATATACTCAGTAATAATTAAATTACTGCCTTCTTTTACATATTCAAGCTTTTTAACCTCATTTCCATTATGATACAATAACCTTGATTCTGTCTTACCATTAGTTGATATTTTTACAGTCCAGTCAAAATCATCGAGTCTTAAAGATGAGATTTGTTCAAATACCATGCCAATACTATTTGATCTGTAGAAATTTTGTCCGAATAGAACAGAAGAAACTAATAAAAAAACAAATATAAATATTTGAGAAAAAGAGTTTTTCATTATATCTCTACTTACAACCCCAATAGATTATCTAAAAATATATCCTTATCAAATTTTACAAGGTCAGAATAGCCTTCACCAGTCCCTAAAAATAAAACAGGTACTTTGAGATTCCTGCTTATGGAGATAACCGTACCACCTTTGGAGGACGAATCATATTTTGCCAGTATTATTCCATCCAGACTCACAGCATCATTAAAAGATTCGGCCTGCCGCAATCCATTTTGTCCGGTAGTAGCATCTATTACAAGAAATTTTTTATATCTGTTTTCCGATATTTTATTACTAATAATCTTATCAATTTTTTGTAATTCCTTAACAAGATTATCTCTATTGTGCATCCGTCCGGCAGTATCAGCAATAATCATTTTATCACCTTTTGCAAGAGCACTGTCAATAGTATCATAAATAACAGCACCCGGATCTGCACCATGCTGCTGATGGACTACCCTCATTCCCAATTTGTCACCATGGTAAATTAGTTGATCTATTGCAGCGGCTCTAAAAGTATCCCCTGCAGAAAGAACACTTTCCATCCCATATTCATTTTTAAAATAAACAGCAAGCTTGGCTATAGAAGTTGTTTTACCTACACCATTTACACCCAAAATCAGAACTAAATTAGTGTTTTCCTGTTCCGGCATGTAATTATAGGTTAATATATTTTCAGAAAGGTAATTTCTTAAAACTACTATAAAATCAGACTCTGATTTTACTTTATGTGTTTTCATTTCCGACTTTAGCTGATTAATAATTTCATTTACAAATTTTGCTCCCAGATCTCCTTCTATAAGTAAATCTTCAAGATCATCAAAAAAAATTTCTGAAAATTTTTCACCTGCAAAAAGTTTTCGTAATCTGGTTCCTAAATTAATTCCTGCCACATACCACTCCTCCAGAATGTTATAGATCGTTATTACTTTTTATATAGTCAAGTAAATCGAAAAATGTGTTTACAAATAAGGTTACATTAATAAAAACTGAACTAAGATAAACATTATACCATGTTGTTGATAACTGCATCAATCTATCTGCTTCATAAGATGAAAAGGTATTAACCACTTCTCTGTTATATGCATATCCATAATCGGAGCTTAAACCGTAACTTACAATAGATAAAGGCAGGGAAACAAGAAAATAACTAAATGATTTATAAAATTGATTCCGCTTATTAAGTATAATTTTTTCTCTGTTTATTAGATCTGTGTGTAAAAATATTTTTATATCTCTGTCATTTTTTGTTTTAAAAATATATTTACTGTCATTAAAGCCTTCCAGCTTAAAGGTAAGTAGTGATGGTGTGAGCGGGTTTTCTATTAATAGAGGTGTTTTACCTAACCAGATTGAGCCTGAATACAAATCTGCTCCTGAAGGAAAAGTTTGGAGAGAAATAATGGTTCCAGTATTTTTTTTTAATTCAACATCAATAATTTTAGTTTCATCTGCACTTAGTTGAACAGAAACTTCTTTTGTGATGTATCCTGGTTTACTTATTTTAACACTATAGGTTCCGGGATAATAAAAACCAGGATTCTCCAATACAGTCTTATCCTTTGTATCTTTAATATTCACAATAGAATCTTCTGGTACTAAGTTAAATTGAATATCTGACCAGGAACGACCGAGAATAATTGTTTTCAACCTGGAACTTATTTCAGGTATTTGATCTTTAAGATTATCAAAACTTCCTGCAGATTTATAAACAAGATCCCTGGTTTTAAGAATAGTATTTTTTACCCAAAACTGAGTATAAACCCAGTTATCAAGTTTTTCTATAGAACCGGTAATAAGTAAATCTGCCGATGAGGAAGAATCTTTCACTTCCGGCTTTGTTTCATCCCCAGGTATGATGATACTTTTAAACTGAATCGGAATTTCGATAGAAGGTTCAGGAATATCATTTATATCCAGTTTATCTATTTTATTTCTCTCTTTTTCTATATTTACGCTTAAAAGTTTGTTTTCCTTTTCACTGTAATCACTGGAAAAAAGAAACTTGTCATGAGCCTCTATTAAATCAGATAGTTCTAATAAATATTTATCTCTAAGCTTTTTTAGGTTCTTATATTTTATAGAACTAAGTTCTTCTTTGGAAAGTAAATGCTCCTGTGCATTCTGAAGTTCTGAAAGTAATAAACCAGGGAAGCTGTAGCTTAAATGGAGATAGCTTGCATCTATATTCTTTAATACAAGGGGTTCAAATTTTATATTATATGTAGAAGAATCCTCTGAAAAAAGAAACAAGGAATTGATGCATAAAAACATTAAAACAAATTTATTAAACATTTATTCCTGCTGCTTTGGTGATTGCAGAAATTATTCTTTCAGGATTAAATGGTTTAAGTATAAAATCCCTTGCTCCTAATTGTATTGCCTTTATTATATATTTTTGCTGTCCAAGAGCTGAGCACATTATAACCCTGGCTTTTGGATCATAATCTCTTATTAATTTGAGAGATTCCAGTCCATCCATTACGGGCATAGTTATATCCATTAAAACTATATCAGGATCCAGATCCTTATACAAACTAACAGCATCGGCTCCATTTTCAGCTTCACCCAGAATAATAATACCTGTATCTTTTACTATATTTCGTATAGCTTCCCGCATAAAGGAAAGATCATCAACCAAAACTACTTTTATAGGTTCCATTACATTCCGGACCAATTCCATTTTAAATAGGATTCAATAAATTTATCAATTTTCCCATCCATTACAGCCTGGATATTCCCAACCTCGAATTTTGTTCGATGATCCTTGATCATGCTGTACGGGTGAAATACATAGGATCTTATTTGATTTCCCCAGGAAATATCCTTTTTTTCTTTCGCATTTTTTTCCTGTTCTTTTTCCTGCTCATCTGTATAATAATCAAAAAGCCGGCTTTTTAAAACTTTCATAGCCAATGCCTTATTTTTATGCTGGCTTCTTTCATTCTGACACTGAACAACAATCCCCGTATCCAGATGTGTAATACGGACAGCAGAATCTGTTTTATTAACATGCTGCCCACCTGCTCCTGAGGCCCTGTATGTGTCAACTCTTATATCATCGGGTTTTATTTCGAACTCAATTTCATCATCAATTACCGGAGAACAGTAAACAGAGGCAAAGGTTGTATGCCTTCTTGCTCCGGAATCAAATGGTGATATTCTAACCAGACGGTGAACTCCGGTTTCTCCCTGTAGGTAGCCAAAGGCAAATTCTCCATCAATCTGTACAGTTACAGATTTAACCCCGCCTTCAGCTTCCTGTAAATCTATAATTCCAACTTTGAAATTATGGTTTTCAGCCCATCGCGTATACATTCTAAGAAGCATATTAACCCAGTCACATGCCTCTGTTCCACCAGCACCTGAATGAATTGTTAAAAAAGCATTCTTTGAATCATATTTACCACCTAAAAGTTCGAGTATTTCAAGCTCTTCATACCTGCTTATAATAGAGGAAAGATTTTCTTCGATATCCTGGGTAAAAGATTCATCCTGCTCTTCTTTTGCCAGTTGATAGAGTTCACTCATGTCTTCGAACTGTGCAACAAGTTTCTGCCATGGATTTATTTTCTTTTTTAACTTATTCAGTTTTCCCATAATTTTTTCAGAATTATCCCGATCATTCCAAAAACCTTCTGCATAAGACTCTTTTTCCAGTAAATCAATTGATTTTTTTAAAGATTCCGGGTCAAAGACGCCTCCATGTTTCGTAAAGTCGCAATTTTATTGTATTTATTTTACCTTCCAAATCTAAAAGCATATATACTTCCCCTATTGTTTAACACTCACCCTGCGCCATCTCTTGTCTTTTAAAGTTGTAATGACCAATACTCCATCTATAGGATATTGATATATACGAACGGAGTCATATGAGTCTGTTCTTCTGTCAATATCCCTCTTAAGTCTGGCGAGCTCTTTCTCTTTTATTGTAGTTGATTCATAAAGTACCTCAAAGACAGGTTTAAATCCATACTCAAATAGAAGATGTTTTACAGCAATTTTATGATCATCATTGGATATTTCACAAATAACAGATACAAACATAAGCACATAATATTAAGAAGTAATTTTTCTGTCAAACCCTAAAGTAAATTAAGCTTTTGTTATATCTATGAATTCGACTTACTTTTGGCTTTTTGCATCAGTTATAGTGCTAAGTGTGGAATAA
>JALTGJ010000346.1 GCA_027077185.1 Spirochaetales bacterium
ATGATTGGCAGAAATGATGCACTTCTTGCTTTTTCTGAAATGAATGTTGTAGTAAATAAGGTTGCTCATCAAATGGGGAATATGGTTGGTACTGTTGGAGAAATTCAGAACTATCCCAATTCAAGAAATATTATTCCAAGTAAGGTTCATTTTACTGTGGATATACGGTCCTGGGATGATGAACATGCAATTAAAGCATGGGAAATGATGAAGACGGAATTTGAGATAATTGCAGCACGACGGGGCTGCCCTATTAGAACTGAAGAGTTCTGGAAGGTTGCACATGCACCTTTCGATCAGGAACTCAATGACAGGGTTGTTGAGAGTGCAGAGGAATTGGGATTATCTGCAATGAAAATGTATTCCGGTGCAGGTCATGACATGAGTGAAGTAAATCAGGTTACAAGAGGAGCCATGATTTTTGTTCCCTCTATTGGTGGCAGAAGCCATGTAGAAGTAGAAGATACACCCTATGAGGATTGTACTAATGGTGTGAATGTCCTACTCCAGTGTGTTTTAAAAACTGCAAACGAAATATAGGTTTATCGTCCATAAATGTAGGGACAGCCACGCAGGGTTTGCGAAGCAAATCCTGCGTGACTGTCCCTACTATTTGTTAAAATTAAGATGCTGGAATTCTTTAATCAGTTTTTTTTCTGTAAATGGTTTTATAAGATAGGCATCAGATTGCACCAAAAAACAATGTTTAATTGTTTCAATAGTATTTATAGATGATACCATTATTATTTTAACCCTATCCAGACCAGTTACCCCTAATCTTGTTTCAAGTGACCTTATTTTAGATAGAACAGCTTCTCCGTCAATATCAGGAATCATTATATCAATAAGAATTAAATTGTATGGTTTTTTTTCTCTTAATGAATTTCTAAATTCAGTAATAGCTTCTTTTCCATTTACTGCAATTTTACATTGACCATATTTTGTTAGAATATTTGATTCCAAAGTACGGGTTATGAAGTCATCTTCTACTATGAGTATCTTCAAGCTTGCAGGGAGTGGTCTTTGATCATCCACCTTTTCATTTGATTGATACTTTTCCTGATTAATCCCCTCGAAAGAATACAAATCTTTACAAATTCTATCTTTATTTAATAGCTTCACAGGATCAAATATTATGAAAAAGAGATCTTCTTCATTTTTTTCAGTAGAAAAAAAGATTCTAATAACATCATCTTCAGATTTTTTGTTTAACTTACCCCATTCTGGTCTGAAGCCAATCAGAGTCCCAATACCTGCCACATCTCCAAATATTGGAAGATTGGAATAACTTTCTTTATCAATACTGGTTTTTATTAGTTTTTCAATAACAAAAAAAGAGCCGGCTCTTTTACAACTCCGTATTGCAATATCTTTCTCCCGGGAAAATAACTGAAAAGGAAGAGCTGATAGAGTTTTTACTATTTTACTGCCAATCACTAAACTCTGTTTTAGTTCTGCAAAATCATTAGGATCTTCTATACCCTTAGATATGGTTTTTGAAATAAGATCAAGTGCTTTCAGACTTTTATCAATAAGATCTGTGGAAGCTGATAATTTTCCATTACGAATTTGATCAAAGGTATCTTCAACTATATGAATAAGATTTTGTGAATTCACTAATTTTGCAAAAGCCAATATTCCCTTTAGATTATGTGCATTTCTGAATATTATATGTATCTGTGTTGAATCGTTTAATTTTTTTAATAATATCTCATCATAGTCCAGAAGTGATTTCTCCAGATGTTCAATGGCCTCCATAATGTTTGCATAAAATTCATCATTATTTTCAGACAAGATAAACTCCTAAGGTTGCATAGCCGGGCAGGAAGAGAAGTATGAAACCAGGCTAAGTGAATTTTAATTATTACATACTATCTATTACTGAAAAAACTGCATCCATCTTTACTGTAGTAAACGGCTTTACCATATAGTATATTGCTCCCATCTTAATTGCCCTGTCGATTACTTCTGGTTTATCAACGGTGGAAAGCATTACTATAGGGACATTCTTATATGCATCTTCCTGTTTAATATTTTTCAGAAATTCAAGGCCGTTCATATTAGGCATTTCTATATCAGAAAAAATAAGGTCATAAGTGCTCTCTTTTGCACTATGAAGCCCTTCAAGCCCATCCTCGGATGTATCTACTTCATATCCCTTAGTAACAAGAAAAGTTTTTATAAAAGTTCTGTTCATTTTTTGATCATCAATAACTAATGCCTTTTTCTTTTCCATATTCGTTCACCTCATTAATCCAGTCTTTATTTTTTATATATTCTTCTATTAGTTCCAGTTCCTCTCTAAAAACTTTAAATATTTCATTAATATTATTGAAATCTGATTTTTCACCCATATCTTCCATTTTTGTGGCAAATTGTGAAGCAATTGTGGCTCCAATACTTGCCAAACCGCTTTTCGCCTGATGTGCATAAAATTTTAGGTCTGTAGAATTTTTAGTGCATATAGCAGCATTTATATTGGAAATATAGGTAGAGTTATTTTGAATAAATACTTTAAGTAAAGCCTCAAATAGTGCAGTATCGTTACCAGTAAGTGCGACTGGAGGTTCCCAAATACACCACTTTGGGAATTGCAAGCTATTAAACGAGCTGTCCAGGTTGGCATATTATTATATATCAACTTTCGGACTACTCCATTC
>JALTGJ010000347.1 GCA_027077185.1 Spirochaetales bacterium
TCTATCCAGACGATGCACGATATATACTCTGTTTTTTGATTTTGCAATACCTTTTTTGACATAATTATTTAACAGATAATGAGCAGTATTTTCCTTTATCCTATCTGTAGCAATAGTTAGCAGGCCACTTATCTTATCTACAACAAGAATATCTCTGTCTTCATAAAGAATAGATAATCCTTTTGGTTGATATTTTTTTGGGGGACTTTTAAATTTTTTCTGCCTGTCACTCATATTATCTCTCTCTAAAATTAACTTAATCTGCACATTATGAACCAATCAGCTAAAGAAAACAACTGAATATGAACAAAGAATCCGCTAAATTATTTTGGTAAAAATGGAAACTTATATCAGCAAAAAAAAACAAATCAGAAATTTTGATTGACAGTGATTATAATTTTCCCTATTATTCCTACCTTATATATAAAAAGGAGCAATAACCATGAGTGATGTTATTATAAAAAATTCAAGAAATACAGAAAAGGCACCAAAAAGTTCTTTTTCTACACAAACTGTAGCTTTTTCTCATTACAATAATATTTCAGCACAATTACCTGTTGACCCTAAAACCGGGAAAATGGTAGCTGGTGGAGCAAAAGAGCAGGCAAAGCAATGCCTGGAAAATATTAAAGCAATTGTAGAAAGTATCGACCATGTTATGGATGATGCTGTTAAGATTACTATATTCCTTCGGGATATAGCAGATATTAACGCTGTAGACGAAGTGTATCCAGCATTTTTTAAAGGGCCTCTTCCTACAAGGACAACATTCGCAGTTGCAGCTTTACCTATGGATGCTTTGGTACAAATTGAAGCAGTTATTTCAAATGGTGAAGGTACATACCCACAAGCAAGTTTAGATCTTATAAAAGTTTCAAGAAATACGGAAAATGCACCTAAAGGTTTATACTCACAAACGGCAGCATTTTCTCATTATAACAATATTTCAGGTCAATTACCTATCGACCCAAAATCCGGTAAAATGGTAGCTGGTGGTATAAAAGTTCAGACAGGACAGTGCCTAAGCAACATTAAAGCAATTTTGGAGAGTATCAATCACGTTATGAATGATGTAGTTAAAGCAACTATATTCCTTAAAAACATCTCGGATATTGACACTGTAAATGAAGTTTATGCAACATTTTTCCCAGACTATCTTCCTGCAAGAACAACAGTTGCAGTTTCCGCTTTGCCTATGGATGCTTTGGTACAAATTGACACAGTTGTGTCACACGGAGACGGTACCTCCCCACAACTTCCTGAAGATACTCGTTTACTCGTTATAGAAGCAGGAAATACGGAAAATGCACCAAAAGGTCCATACTCACAATCCGTAGCTTTTTCTCATTACAATCATATTTCAGGTCAATTACCTTTAGACCCTAAAACAAATAAAATAATTGACGGTGGTGTAAAAGAGCAGGCTGAGCAATGCTTAAAAAATATCAAGGCAATTATAGAAAGTGTCGACCACGTTATGGATGATGTAGTTAAAATTAATATCGCCCTTAAAAATATTGCAGATATTGATGCTGTAAACGAAGTGTATACAGCATTCTTTACAGGTGATCTTCCTGCACGAACAGTAATTGGTATTTCAGCTATTCCTACGGAGGCCTTAGTACAAATTGATGCAGTTGTTTCTAATGCTGAAGGAACTCCTCCGAAATCATAGTAAACACCTGTTTAAGTTATCAGACTAATGAAACTTTGCATAACCAAATCATATGAAAATGAGAGCTGAAAAATATTTTTTCAGCTCTCTTATTTTTTTATTCTTCTTTCCAATCATCATCTAATTTTTAAAGCTCATAATAAAAATACTGGTAGAAAATTGTCCGGCACATCATATACTAATCTAATATCAAAGTTTAAAGTAAAATATCGTCTTAATTGGTTTCCTATGACGCTGTTTCATACACCCTACAATCAGTATTTTGAGGAGAATTTTCATATGTTTAATGTTGAGTCGTGAGAAACCATACAATTTGTCTGGGAACAAAATAGTATTTCGATAGTTAAGACAGTACATAACAGAATTTTCTACACTTTGGCCTTTTCCCGGGACCGGATACCACTTTATACAGTCATTGACACGGGAGGGGCTTATATGTGTTATCTACAATTTACTATTCTGATCATATACAATCTCAAATCGTTCATAAATAACTGGAATCTTATTATGGAATTCTTTTCCCCTCTCTAAATATTCTTTGGTAAAATATTTTTGATGTACCTTTCTCCACATTTTTAATGAAAAGTCTCCTTCGCCTTCTAGTGAAGCTTCAAATTCATTTATCTCATCAAATTTCTTAAAAATTATTTCTACTGTTTCAATAATGCAACCAGGGAATCCATCTCCATATGTTATAATCGAAATATCATTCTCTTCTGGAATTTTTTCATTTTCTTCATACAGCTCCAAAGCAGATGATGTACCGCTCTTAATATTCTGTCTAACAAGACTTAAAAGATCATTTGCTTGATAATTTCCATAACCAAAACTCCACACTTCATACTTTCGATCTTTATATTGCGGATTTATTTTTATGAATGTATTCCAATAGTTTTTTATTATTTTCTCTAATTCTTCTTCTGAATAGATTCTGTATTCAAATTCAACTTGGTCTCTACATTGAATATTATTCTCATATATCATA
>JALTGJ010000348.1 GCA_027077185.1 Spirochaetales bacterium
CCTTGGAGCCTGTATAAGCCCCGATAATGCATGGATTTTTTTACAGGGAATAGAAACACTTCCACTAAGAATGGAAAGACATTGTGAAAATGCAATGAAGGTTGCTGAATATCTTGAAAAACATGAGGAAATATCATGGGTTCGTTATCCAGGATTAAAAAATGATTCAGGATATGAAGTTTCTGCAAGACAGCTGGAAAATGGATATGGAGGAATGGTTGTTTTTGGAGTAAAAGGCGGTAAAAAGGGAGGGTCCGAATTTATTAATAATTTAAAACTCATCTCACACCTGGCAAATGTTGGTGACGCAAAATCTTTGGCAATTCATCCGGCAAGCACTACTCATTCCCAACTGACTGAAAGTGATCAGAAAGCTGGTGGAATTACTCCCGACCTGGTCCGGCTATCTGTAGGGATTGAAGATATAAAAGATATTATAGAAGATATTGAACAGGCTCTAAAAGGATAAAAATAATTATGGCAATAATTGTACCTGAAAATTATCATGCAAAACAGGCCCTGGAAAATGCCAGGGTCCATTGCATCTCTTCTTTTAATGCACAAAAACAGGACTTTAGACCTCTAAGAATAGCTATTCTTAATATTATGCCGGAAGCCAATTCCTATGAGTACAATATTCTTTTTCCTATTGGCAGAGCAATTATTCAGATTGAACCTGTCTGGATAAGACTAAAAACCCATGCCTACAAAAGCACCAGTAAAGAACATCTGGATGAGCTGTATGTTTCATTTGAAGAAGCAATAAAAGACAGAGGCCTTGATGGTTTAATTATTACAGGTGCTCCTGTGGAAGAAAAGTCCTTTAAGGACATCTGGTTCTGGGATGAATTATCAGATATTCTGGATTATGCCAAAAATAATATAGCTTCCACCCTGGGAATATGCTGGGGTGGCCTTGCACTTGCAAACTATATTGGTATTAATAAAATTTTATACAGTAAAAAATTATTCGGGGTTTATCCTCTGGATAATCTTGACAGGGATCATCGAATAACCGGAGATCTGGATGATGTGTTTATGTCTCCTCAATCAAGACATGCCGGTATAAGTGATAATGTACTTGAAGCTGAACGTGACAAGGGGAATATTAATCTTCTGGCCCACTCGAAAGATGCAGGATATGTAATTTTTGAATCAGCAGATAAATCCTTCATAATGCATCTTGGACATCCTGAATATGAGACAGACAGACTGGTTAATGAATACAAGCGTGATTTAGAAAAAGGCAGATCGGATGTGGCTCTTCCTATAAATCTGGATATTAACAACCCCAAAAATAACTGGCGGGGGCATAGTCTGGAATTTTTCCAGCAGTGGGTAAAGGATGTTTATATAAGAACACCCTATGAGATTTAGATCTGTTATCCAGGTGCTTCATACTGTACCTCAAATTTTATATTCCCAGGAACTCTTATTTTTCGATAATGTTATCTCTTCTTTGAATTATAGATGGACCAAGCAGCTGAATATATTCAGGAACACTTACAATAGTAATCACTGTTACATCTGATCAAAAAAACAGATCATAAATACTACTGCCTTTCAAATTGTAGAGTTCCAGTATCGATAAGAATATTTGTACATTATTGGTAAAAAGATCATTCCTTGCAGTCTCTACATCAACATATGCAATCTCTACATCCAAAGAAGAAATTGAATTTACCTGATAGAGCTCTTCTTTTTCAGATTTTCTCTTAATATAATATTCAAGCTGCTCAGACATGTATTGGCCTTTTGTTTTTAGGAATATTATTTTATCATTAAGCTCAGTTTTTTCATTATTAAAAGAACTTCTTGCCTCTTCCATTTCAAGCTTTTCTATATCTGCTTCTCTTGCCAAAGCAATATATTTTAACTTCCCCTGTTTCATTAAAGATAGAGGTAAAGAAAATACAATACTTCCCGAATATTCAATCCATGAGTTAGAATCCCATAGATTGGTTATAGATTCAGTAAAATCCTTACTTCCCAATTGTATAAGTGGATACTGGGGTGCAACTGACAGATTTATATCCATTGTGGGTGCATAATTTTTCATTACTGTCTGAATTTCGAGAGAATTCAACTTTGTCTTAACGTTTCCAATTCGATATGCAAAACAATTTTCAAACAATTGTTCTTCAGGCAAATTGATATTTGGAATAATACCATCAAGGGATATATCCACTAAATAATTACCCAGACCTACTAAGGAACCAAGCTTTTTTATCCCTGAAGAAAGAATAAACTCCATATCATAAACTTCTTTCTCAAGTCTTTTTACCTCTAATTCTTTCTCCCAATAATCAGTAACAGACAGACTACCCTGATTTTTATGTATTTCAAAAAGCTTCAGCTCCTTTGTATAAACCTTCAACTTCTCTTTGAATAAATTCAATTTCTTTTCGTTACTAAGTACAGAATAGTATTCATTTATTAATTCAAGTATATGCTGGTTTGTACTTTTACTCATTTCCATTTGAGAAATTACATGGTTTAAGTTTGGTGCTAATATTTCTGATTGATAACCCTTGATATTAAAAAAACCATCATCTACAAAAAGGGGTTGTGAAAAACCTAATGAGAATGCAGGTTTATTTAAAAAGATTTTATCCATCGTTCCAAAGCTGAGAGAATTGGATAAACTAACAGATAC